>ONJV01000146.1 GCA_900318215.1 uncultured Veillonellaceae bacterium | reverse complement strand
TGTACCTTCGACACACCCACCGACCCCTTCGGGGCCACCTCCCTCGGAGAGGGAGGCAGGAGTTTGCGGGCCTCCTTGCTTAACTTAATGACATTGCCCTCTGAGAGGGAGGCAACGATATAAGCAGTATTCCTTTATCTTAAGCTGCTGCCAGATTCTTGATGGGCTTTCCTGCAAAGAAATCGATGATGTTTTGCACGGCCCGCGCCGCGAGCTCGTGATGCGATTCTTCGGAGTAGAATGCCGCATGCGGAGTCAGGATGACGTTGGAGCGGCCAATCAGCGGGCTGTGGGCGAGGTCGGGATTTTCCGTCTGGAGGACGTCGAGCCCCGCGCCCGCAATCTTACCTGCATCGAGCGCTTCGACGAGCGCCGCCTCATCGACGGCGCTGCCGCGTCCGACGTTGAGAAAGATGGGCGTGCGCTTCATGGCGTCGAACGCCTCGCGCCGGAAGAAATGATAGTTCTCGCGCGCTTCGGCCATATGATTGGAAAGGATGTCGCCTTCCGCGAACGCCTCTTCCTTCGTGACACTGCGGACGCCAGCCGTCCTCGCAGCTTCGTCCGTCAGATGATGCGAGACAACGCCGACCTCCATGCCGAACGCCTGCGAGAGCTTCGCGACCCTGCGGCTGATGCGCCCCCAGCCGAACAGCATGAGGTGCCGCCCGCAAAGGCGGTGCAGCCCCTTTTCCGACTCGAACTGCCACGAAAAGCCTTCATTTACATGGTGGTCGTATGCTTTCAGATGGCGCGCGAGCGCGAGCATCAATGCCATCGTGTGCTCAGCGACTTCCTCCGTGCAGTAGTCGGCCACATGCGTGACCGCGATGCCGAGGTCGCGCGCGGCATCAACATTGACGTTGCCATAGCCTGTCGCATGGACGGATACGATGCGCAGGCGCGGCGCAGCCGCGAGCACTTCGCGCGTCAACGGCAGGAATGCCGTCACGAGCGCATCGGCCTGCGCGAGCTCCGCGCGCAGCTGCTGAGGAGAAGCGTAGGGCACGACCCGGACATCCGCGTCCGGATAGGCCCGCAGGATCTCCTCGCGCTGCCAGGCATAACTTTCATCCATCGCCTGCGGATAATCACAGAAAAGGACTTTTTTCTTCATAAAGCTCTCCTCACGCCGCCAGGCACAGCAGGATCGAGCGCGTCGCGGCGACGACGGCCTGCATCTCTTCGAGCGTGCCGATCGTGATGCGCACATAGTTTTCCGCACGCTTCATCGATGGATAGCGGCGCACGAGGATGCCGCGCTCGCGCAGTTCGCGCACATATTCCTCGCCCGAAAGATATGGATGCTCGAGGAAGATGAAGTTCGTGCGCGAATCGAGCACCTTGAAGCCGAGCTCCCGAAGCTCCGTCGTCGCGTACGCGCGCGCCTCTTCGACGTCGCGCACATGCGCTTCGAGATAGGCCTGGTCGCGCAGTGCCGCGCAGCCGACGGCCATCGTGATGTCGCTGATGTTGTAGGGATTCATGACGCCGCGCACGCAGTCGAGGTCATGGATGAGATCCTGGCAGCCATAGGCAAAACCGATATGCGCGCCTGCGAGCGCGTAAGCCTTCGACATCGTATGAACGACAATCAGGTTGTCGTACTTGCGGATGAGCGGCAGGCAGCTCTCGTTGTGGAACTGGATGTAGGCTTCATCGACGACGACGATGCGGTCCGGGGCGGCCGCGACGATGCGCTCGATATCTTCGACCGGCACCATATGGCCCGTCGGCGCATTCGGATTCGCGATGACGATGTTGCTCTTCTCGTGGCAGAGTGCTTCGACGTCGAGCGTGAAGTCGTCCTTCAACGGCACTTCGTGGTGCTCGATGCCGAGGCCGACGGCCAGGCTCTCATAGAAGCCATACGTGATGTCAGGATAGCAGACGCTCGCATCCATGAAGAACGTCTGAAAAATCCAGCCGAGGATTTCGTCCGAACCGTTGCCCGCGAGGACTTCCTCGGGGCGGACGCCGCAGAGCGTCGCGGCGAGGCGGCGCATCTCGAGTGCCGTCGGCTCCGTGTAGCGGCCGAGGTTTCGCATGCGCGAGCTCTCGAGCACGCGTCGCACGCCAGGCGCCGGCTCGCACGACGTCTCGTTCGCGTTGAGTTTGATGTAGAGGCGGTCTTTCGGCTGCTCGCCGGGGATGTACGGGGTGATATCTTTGTAACGTTTGCTGATGAAGCGGCTCATAACGGCATTCTCCCTTCGAAATCAAAAACGCGCCGTCTGGGAAATGTGCCTCTTTGATGAGGTACTTTGTTCCCAGGCGGCGCTGCCTGCTGTTCGTTTGCTATGTCCTTTTGATGTCTCTAGTATACGCGAAAGACATCCCTTCGTCTATGTACAAATCACCAAAAATCAGCACGATTTTTTGCGATTTCTCCAAGATTTTCGAAAATCCGCTTGTCGAAAGCGCGAAAACGTCCTATCATAGAGGAAACATTTCCCTTTGGAAAGGAATGGTCGCCATGATCCGCCTGAAAGAGCTCCTCGAACTCCCGATCTTCCAGAACTTCCGCCTCGTCGCCGGCCTCACGGGCCTCTCGCGCGAAGTCCGCAACGTCGACATCCTCGAATACGAATGGATGAGCCGCAACTTCGACGTCTTCCACCCCGACGACCTCGTTCTGACGTCGCTGTTCTTCGCCAAGGATGACCCGTCGCTGATTCAGAAGAGCTTCGAGAAGCTCGCCGCCCGCGCCGTCACGGCCATCGCCGTCAAGACCGTCTTCTACACCGAAATGCCGGAAGACGTCCTCGCGTTCTGCGACGCGCATGACCTGCCGCTCTTCCTCTTCGACGGCGCGTTCATGGAAGACATCATCGTCAACTTCAACGACGTCCTGAAACTCCAGCAGAGCCACCTCCAGAGCGAGCAGCAGATCCACGACCTGCTGGCCCTGCTCGCGCCCGCCCGCTCGCCCTACGCCGTCGAGGCCGCCGTGCGCGAAATCAATCCGGCGTTCCAGAGCTACGTGACCGCCTTTTACCTCATCCACCGCCGCTATCCCGGCTCGCCACGCGAAGTCGCGGCCTTCCTCGCGCGCACGACGTACAAGCAGTACAGCGGCCAGGCGCTCGACAACGTCACGTACCGCAAATACCAGAACGGCCTGCTTGTGCTCTACACGTCCCGCGAGCGCGAACTCCCCTCGGCGCCGGAAGTCCTCTGCCAGCGGCTCCTCTCGCGCTACGACACGCGGCTCGAAGAATTCTACTGCGGCAGCAGCGAGACGCTGCCGACGTTCCGCGCACTGCCGACCGCCATCCAGCAGAGCATCGACGCCTGCCAGATGGCGCGCGAGACGGAAGCGTCCACGAGCTACGGCGGCCTCGGCATCCACCGCCTGCTCTTCCCCATGAGCCGCGACGAAACGCTCCGCGCCATCGCCCGCGAAGCCGTCGGCATCCTCAAAGCATATGACGAGAAATACACCTCGAACCTCCTCGACACCTGCCGCGCCTATACCGCACACCACGGCGAAATCTCGAAGACCGCCGCCGCGCTCTACCAGCACCCAAACACCATCCGCTACCGTCTCAAGAAAGCCGAGAGCCTTTTGGAGCCCGTCATCGGCAAAGAAGATGTCTACGAACAGCTCTATTTCCTCCTGCGTCTCTACGACCTCGGCCGCTGAATTGCGGCCGACGCTTGAGCGTTCAAAAATAAAAAGGACGTATGTCCCTCCCTGATTTTAATATGACTATCATTAAAACATTTTATACTTTGCTTGTTCAATATCAGAGAAACCATGGGAGTCATGGGTAAATTTCTGAGGGAACACGGAATATTGGGTATCTATGATTTGGAAAGGAAGATCCACATGAAGAAATCTGCTCTGGCTCTCGCTCTCGCGATGAGCGCTCTTGCTGCAACGGCTTCTGCTGCTCCAGTCGCTGAGGATACGACGGAAACGGCGGATACGGCCGCTGCCGAAGAAGCTGTTTTTGACAACGCAAAAGAGTCCAAGTCCGTTGTCTATGAAGATGCCAAGCTCTTCGATGACAACCGCCACTCCGACCAGCAGTTCGCTGTGACGGCACGCTACTTCCACCCGAAACTCATGGCGAAAGTCAAATCGGATGACATCCAGAAATACTATACGAGCAGCAAGGTCGACCTCGTCGATACGCTGAACATCGACGACAAGTCGAGCGCCCCGGAGCTCATCTTCTCCTATCGCAACATGAAGCTCGACTACATCCACTTCAGCACGGACGGCAGCGCGAACCTCTCCGACGAGCCGATCAAGGTCAATGACTACGAGTTCAACGGCAACGCCAAGACCGACCTCGACTTCGACTATCTGAAGTTCGATGTCACGAACCCGCTCTACCATGCGCCGAACTTCCATGTCGATTGGAGCTACGGTATCACGGCCATGCATTGGAATGCAAAGGTCAAGGGCGATGCCACGGTGCGCAAGAGCGGCCAGGTGGCCTACAATGAGCACCGCTCCAAGGCATCGGCATCGCTTGGCAGCAACCTTTCGGCGCACGCTTCCATCGCGGGCCTGCCGCTCGGCAGTTACGGCCACATCTTCGACAGCGAGCTCGGCCTCTCCTACTTCCCGGCTGACAACGTCGACATCCAGGCTGGCTACCGTATCATCGACCTCAAGGTTGACCATGATGATGATTACGGCCAGTTCAAGCTCGACGGCCCGTGGGCTGGCGTGCGCGTCTGGTTCTGATTCGCAAAATCTCATACGTAAAAAAATCGCCCCGGCATTTGCCGGAGCGATTTTTTCATACCAGAGACGCGTTATTTCTTCGCGCCGCCGAACCATTTCGCATAGATTTTGTCATATTCGCCATTTTCCTTGAGCTTCTTGAGCGCCGCGTTGATCTTGTTCGCGAGCTCCGTGTTGTCCTTGGCAACAGCGATGCCGTAGTTCTCGGACGTGAGCTTCTCTTCGAGCTCCTTGACACCCGTCTGGCCGCTCTTCGTGATGAAGTAGTCGTTAACCGGGCGGTCGTTGATGACGGCATCCGCACCGCCGGATTTCAGCTCCATGAAGCAGTCGGCCGGCGTGTTGAACTCCTTGACCTCGACGCCCTCGATCTTCTTGACCTCTTTCGCACTCGTCGTGCCAATCTGGACGGCGACCTTGTGGCCCTTGAGATCCTGGAAGCTCTTGATGTTCTGCTCATCCTCGCGGACGACCATCGTCAGGCCGGATTCATAATACGGATCGGAGAACGTGACGTTCTGCTTGCGTTCGTCGTTGATGGTCATGCCGGAAATCAGCACATCGACCGTCTTGGCCTGCAGTGCCGGAATCAGGCCATCGAAGCCGATGTTCTGAATCTCGACCTCGGCGCCCATCTCCTTGGCAATCGCACGGATGAGATCCATATCAAAGCCCTGGTACTCGGCCTGGCCTTCATCCTGGAACTCGAACGGTGCAAAGTCGACAGCCGAGCCGACCTTGATGGTCTGTGCAGAAGACGAGCTTGCGCTCGACGACGAAGAAGAGGACGACGTCGTCGCGGCCTGCTGTCCGCCGCAGCCAGCAAGCGTCATGACCGACGCAACACAGAGTGCGCCGACGGTGAGAAGTTTCTTCCATTGAAACATAAGATCCCCACTTTCTGTTGTACACAACATCATTTTACACAAAAGAGCCCACGGAATACATCCTGGGCTCCTTTGCTCATCTACAGGCACTATTATAGCACAAAAATGTTTTTGTGCAAGACAGTGCGTTCATTATTTCGGACAATTTTTTCAGCGCGTCTTGCCATCGTCGAGCTGGATATTCGTGATGATACGGCCGAGGCGCAGGCCGGAGAAGAGGTTCCAGAACCACTTGAGGCAGACCGTGATGTTCGTATGCGCGCCCGAAAGGCGGAGCAGGTGGACGAACATCCATGCGACCCAGGCGAAGAAGCCCTTCATCTTGAAGCTGCCGTTCTGCACGACGGCGCGGCCGCGGCCGATCGTCGCCATCGTGCCGAGGTCGTGGTACTCGAACTTTTCAAGCGCCTCGCCACGGATGACGTGCATGATGTTGCGCGCGCAGACGAGCGCGCCCTGTGTGGCGACCGGCGCAATCGTCGCGAGCGGGCGCTTCATACCTTCGAGCTGGAAATGCGAGCAGTCGCCGATGGCGAAGACGCGCTCGCTGCCCTGCACGCGCAGGTTCTCGTCGACGAGGATGCGGCCGCCGCGGTCGACTTCGCCGCCGCACTCCGCGATGAACGGCACAGCCTTGACGCCCGCCGCCCAGATGACAGTCTTCGTCGGGATAACTTCGCCGCTCTTGAGCTTCAGGTTGTTGCCGTCGTTGTCGACCACCTGCGTGTCGAGCAGGACTTCCACGCCCTTGCTGCGCAGCACGCGGACGACCTCGTCCTGCAAGTCCTGCGTCAGCATCGGCAGGACATGCGGCGTCGCCTCGATGAGCTTGACGCTGACATCCTTGAAATCGAGGTGATGGAACTCTTTTCTCTGGATGTCGACGAGCTCAGCAAGCGCGCCCGCTTCCTCGATGCCCGTCGGGCCGCCGCCGACGACGACGAATGTCAGCATGCGGCGGCGCTCCTCCTCGCTGTCCTCGCGCTTGTTCGCGCGCTCGAACATGTGGAGCACATGGTTGCGGATGTGCAGCGCTTCCTGCAGCGTCTTCATACCATACGAATTGCGCTCGACGCTCTCCATGCCGAAGAAGTTCGTCGTCGAGCCGGCCGCGAGTACGAGATAGTCGTACGGAATCTCGCCGTGGTTCGTCAGGAGAACACGGCGCGCCTGGTCAACGCCCTCGGCTTTCGCCATGAAGAACTCGACATTCGGATAGTTGCGGAAGAACGCGCGGACCGGGTACGCAATCTCGTCCTCGGACAGGACGGCCGTCGAGACCTGATACAACAGCGGCTGGAACAGCTGGAAGTTGTGGCGGTCAACGAGCGTGATCTCGACATTTTCTTTTCCGAGCGTCTTCGCGAGCTTGATGCCGCCGAATCCGGCACCGACGATGACAACATGTGGCTTTCTCTGCTCTGGCATGGATAACATCCTCCTAGGCTTGGCTCTTTTTCCCCTTGCATCCTTGTTCGCTCATTGCGACTGTTTTGTGCAATCCTTCACGTGCTTTTCTTCACGTGAAAGTTGTCACTTTCTCTGACAGAGCCTATCGTAACACATTTCCGCAGAAATGCAAGCAAAAAGCACCACTTTCTCGAAAAGTAATTGTTTCGTCCAGGGATTTTTGTCAACTCATAGCGGAGTACGTGAAAAGAAAGACAAGTACGAGCGGCGAAATAGTTGCGTCTGCAACGCGAAAAAATGTGAGCACTCAACTGTTTTTTACCGAAAAAATGTGATATGATGGCAGAAAATGAGGTGATTTTTGTGATGGAACGTTTGCAGAGGAAAGTGGACGTGAAGCTCGCGTCATGGAAGGCGGACGCGCACCGCTTGCCGCTCATCGTGAAAGGTGCGCGGCAGATTGGAAAGACAGAGGCCATCGAGCACTTCGCGCAGGCGGCATATGCGCATGTCGTGGAGATCAATTTCGCGCTCCAGCAGGAATACCGCGATATTTTTGACAGCGGGCTCACGGTCGATGCAATCGTGCAGGCGATTTCGTTTCACGATCCCGCTCTCGTCTTCGAGCCACACGAAACGCTGCTGTTTTTCGACGAGCTCCAGGCGTGTCCAGAGTGCGCGGCAAGCCTCAAATCCTTCGCGCTGGACGGGCGCTATGACGTCATCTGCTCCGGCTCTCTCATGGGCATCAGCTACCAAGAAATCGAATCGAACAGCGTCGGTTACAAGGAAGACTACACGATGCACCCGCTCGACTTCGAAGAATTTCTCTGGGCGAAAGGCTATCGGGCCGAGCAGATCGAATCGCTCTACCAGCACATGGCGGAGCTCACGCCGCTCACTCCGGCCGAGATGGCGGCGCTCGGCGCCGCATTCCGCGAATATCTCGTGCTTGGAGGCATGCCGGCCGTCGTCTGGCAATTTCTCACGCGCGGCAATTACAGCGGCAGCCTCGCACTCCAGCGGCAGCTGCTCGCGGACTACGAAGAAGACATCACGAAATACGCAGGCGGCCTTGACAAAGGGCGCATCCTCGCCGTCTATCGCAAAGTGCCGGTCTTCCTCGGCAAGGACAACAAGAAATTCCAGATTTCCAAAGTCGCGCACGGCGCGCGGCGGCGCGAGTACGTCGGCGTGACGGATTGGCTCGCGGATGCAGGCATCGTTCTGCTCTCGTACGCGATGGAGCATCCAGAGCTGCCGCTGCGCGGCAATTACGATCCCGACAATTACCGCATGTATTACTGCGACACCGGCCTGCTCATCGCCGCGCTCGACGAGGAAGCGCAGGACGATCTGCGCGCAAACCGCAATTTCGGCGTGTACAAGGGCGCGCTCTTCGAGAACGTCGTCGCGCAGATGCTCGTCGCGCAGGGCTACGGCCTCTATTTTTACCGCAATGCGGCCGGCACGCTCGAAATGGATTTCTTCGTACGCGATGCGGACTCCCTCATCCCTGTCGAAGTCAAAGCGGAAAACGGCACGGCAAAAAGCCTGCGTCGTCTCATCGAAGACGCGCGCTTCCCCGACATCCGCTACGGCATCAAGCTCGGCGCGGCAAACATCGGCTGGGATGGGACGTTCTACACGTTCCCGTACGCGCTGACGTTCTTGCTCAAACGATGGCTGCGGGAACGTCGATCATGAAACAAAAAGGCCTGCATCTTCCATAGACGAGGGCGGTGCGCACCCAAGTCATGCAGGTGTGAAGCAAGGTGCGACGGAAAAGAGGCATTTCTGAAATGATGCAAAAGATTTCAAGGCGCAATTTTATCTTGGGAGGCATCGGCATGATGGGCGCAGCAGGGCTCGGCGGTTTCGGCTTTGTACATACGGCAGCGTTCGGGCGCTCGCCGCGCGGGGCGCGGCTCGAACGCATGATGGAGTCCCCGCATTTCGTGAGTGGGAAGTTTGAAAACCTCGTGCCCGTGCCGATCATCCCCGACGAATCCAAGAACCACGAGAACCGTTTCACGGCCATGTGGAAATTCCTGTTTGGCGACAAATCGGCACTCACGCCCTCCGTGCCGCTGATTTCCCGAAAGACGGATTTGTTTTCCCTGCCGCGCGACGAGGATCTCGCCGTCTGGATGGGGAATTCGAACTTTTACCTGCAGCTCGGCGGACGGCGCATCCTCATCGACCCGACATTTGGCTCGTACGCCTCGCCGGTCTTCTTCATCAACAAGGCGTTCCCCGGCAGCAACATTTATACAGTGGAGGACATCCCGCCACTCGACGTGCTCGCCATCAGCCACGACCATTGGGATCATCTCGACTATCCGACCGTGCTGGCGCTGAAGGAGAAAACCGCTCATGTCGTCTGCCCGCTCGGCGTTGGCGAATACTTCGAACAATGGGGCTTTGACGTCCGCCGCATCCACGAGGAGGACTGGGGCGCGGCGATCCCGCTTTTCGACGATCTCACGATCCATATCGTCCCGTCACAGCATTTTTCCGGCCGCTTCCTCCAGCCGAACCTCACGGAATGGTGCGGCATGGTGTTCGAGACGAAGAAGCACATGGTCTACTATACGGGCGACGGCGGCTATGAGCAGCATTTCGCAGCCATCGGCAAGAAATTCGGTGGCTTCGATCTCGTGCTCGCGGAGTGCGGCCAGTACAACCTGGCGTGGCATCCGATCCATATGCTGCCGGAAGAGACGGCGCAGATGGCCGTCGATGTCGGCGCGAAATCCGTAATGGCCGGCCACAACTCGAAATTCGCCCTCGCGCGCCATCCCTGGGAAGAACCGCTCGAGCGGCTCACCGCAGCAAGCACGGAAAAGCCATATGAACTCCTGACGCCCCGCATCGGCGAAGCCGTGCCCATCGGCTGGGCAAAGGCCGGAGACTTCCAGCCGTGGTGGGAGGAAATGACATAACGATCCCCTTTGCAGCCATCCTCAAGCGCGGATGGCTGTTCGCATCTCTTCCAGAAATACCGTCGCTGGCCGCGTGAAGACCTGGTGCTTCTTCCAGACGAGGTAGAGCCGCGCCTCGATGACGGGGTCGAACGGACGGAAGCAGAGCGTGCCGTTCTCGGGCGTCGGGACGAGGTTCGCGAACGTCACGGCGCTGCCGAGCCCCTGCTCGACCATCATGGCGGGCGTCGTGATGAGGTTGAAGCGGGCGACGACGTTCAGTCCTTCGACAGGGCGGCCGAGCCAACCGTTCAGCACGTTGCCGTCGAGTTGCTGCCTTGCGCAGAGGAGCGGCTGATTCTGGATGTCGCTTGGCGTGATGACGGATTTTGCTGCAAGCGGGTTATCCGCGCGCATCAAGAGGCCGAAATGGTCGTTTGCCGGCAGCTGCAAATAGTCGTACTTCTTC
>ONJV01000145.1 GCA_900318215.1 uncultured Veillonellaceae bacterium | reverse complement strand
TCGACCGCGCGGATGAATACGCCTATCTGCGGCAGGACGAAGCGTCGGGGCTGCCGCGGCTCATGGCGCGCACGCAGCTAAGCTATGCTTTGAGCCTGCTTCTGCTGCTCCTTCGCAAGAAGCTCGGCGAGTACGATGCGCATGAGGGTGACAGCCGCCTGATCCTGACGACAGGCGAAATGACGGAACTTCTGACGCCGTTTTTCCCACCCGTGACCGATCAGGTGCGTTTTTCAGATATGGCCGCGCGGCAGGTGCAGCGCGCCGAGGAGCTCGGCTTCCTGCGCCGCCTGCCAGGCGAGGAGGCATCGTATGAGGTGCTGCCGCTGCTGCGGAGCTTCATCACGGCCGAGTGGCTGCAGGACTTTGATGAGCGGCTGAAAACGTATGCGGCCTACGGCCAGCGGGAGGAGGCGGACGATGGACTTATTTGACGATAGTGCACAGCATCTGCCGCAGCTCGGTTTCCGCCTGCAGCGGCTCGAGGTCTACAACTGGGGCACGTTCGATGGCGAGGTCTGGACGCTCGATCTCGCGGGCGCGACGTCGCTTTTGACGGGCGATGTCGGATCAGGCAAATCGACGCTCGTCGATGCCATCATCACGCTGCTCGTGCCGCCGCGCCGCGTGACGTACAACAAGGCGGCCGACGCGAGCGCGAAGGAGCGCAGCCTCAATTCCTATGTGCGCGGCTACTATGCGCACCATTCGACGGCCGAGGGCGGCAGCCGCCCCGAAGCGCTGCGCGACAAGAACGAGTACAGCGTGATTCTCGGCGTCTTTGCCGATGAAAACTATGGCCGCACCGTCACGCTCGCGCAGATTTTCTGGTACAAGACCGAGAGCGCCGCGACGCCCGCGCGCCTCTACGTGCTGGCCGACAAGACGCTCTCGATTGCCGACCGTTTCTCGCGGATCAGCGACATGCGGGCACTCCGGCGCCGCCTCGAGGCCGACGACTTCATCCATACCTACGACGATTATCCGCTCTATGGCCGCGATTTCTGCAAGCGCTTCGGCATCCGCCAAATGCAGGCGCTCGACTTGTTCCAGCAGACGATCTCGCTCAAAAAAGTCGATTCGCTGACAGCGTTCGTGCGCGCGAACATGCTGGAGCCGCCCGATGCGGAAGGGCTTGTCGCGGGACTGCTGCAGGAGTTTTCCGACCTCGAGGCCGCGCATACGTCCGTCGTCCGCGCCCGCGAGCAGCAGCGGCTGCTGGCCCCTGTGCGCGAGGCGGGACGGCGCTATCGGGCGCTCGAAAGCAGCCGCGCTGAGGCCGAGCAGATGATGGCCGCGTTGCCCGCCTGGATAGCGCAGCAGGACGCGGCGGCTGTGCAGGAACTGCGCGGAAAAGAAGCCGCCACGCATGACGCGCTCGCAGGGGGCCAGAGCAAGCTCCAGGTCGAGCAGCAGGCGGTCGAAGCCGAACTTTCGGACGTCCGCACGAGCCTTGCGCAGAATGGCGGCGCACGGCTGACGGCGCTCCAGGGCAAGATTGCGGCCGCGCAGGAAAAGCAGGCCGCACGCGAGGAAGACCGCAAGCGATATGCGGCGCTTGCCGAGTCGCTCGGCCTTTCCGTGCCGGGGAATGCGGCAGCCTTTTCCGCGCAGGCCGAGCGCATCACGGCCATCGCGAAAGAGCAGGAAGAAGCGCTCGACGCCATCGGCAGCGACATCGCCGACCAGCAGGGGAACCTCAAGGAAGTTACGGCGCTCATCAGCCGCATCGAGGGCGAGCTTTCGTCGCTCGCCAGCCGCCGCTCGAACATCCCGACGGCCTACGTGCGCCTGCGTGACGAGCTTGCGGACGACCTCGGCCTCGCGGCAACAGAGATGCCGTTTGTTGGCGAGCTTTTGGAAGTCAAGCCCGAGGAAGCGGCATGGGAAGGCGCGCTCGAGCGCTTGCTGCATGGCTTCGGCCTGTCGCTGCTCGTGCCCGAGGCGCATTATGGCGAGGTCGCCGACTGGATGGAGCACCACCGGCTCTCCGTGCGGCTCGTCTATTACAGCGTGGCCGATGGCGGCAAGGCCGATGATTTCGACAGCCTGCCCGACGACGCGGCCTGCCGCAAATTGAGCATCCGCCGCGAGAGCCCGCTCGCGCCGTGGCTTACGCAGGAGCTCGCGCACCGCTACGCGCATCACTGCACGGAGAACCTGCGCGACTTCCGCCGCACCGACTACGCCATCACGCGGGCCGGGCAGGTCAAGACGGGCGGCCGCCGCAACGAAAAAGACGACCGCCATGCCATCGACGACCGCCGGACGTATGTGCTCGGCTTCTCGAACCTGCGGAAAGTCGAAGCCCTCAGGGCCGAGCGCGAAGATCAAGAGCTTGAGCGAAAAGACATCCAGTCTCTGATTCGAAAGGCGAAGACGCTTCAGAAGAAGGCCCGCACGATGGCCGATGCTGCCGCACAGCTTGCGGGCTTTTCGTCGTTCGATGCCATCGACAGCCCTGCTGTCGCGCAGGCCATCGCCAAGCTCCGCGATGAGGAACAGGCGCTGCGCGAGGAAAACCGCGTCTATCATGAACTGCGCCGCAAGGAGGCCGCGCTGCAGAAACAGCTCGAAAGCCTGCGGCAGGCGGCGTCCGACCACGCGAAACAGCTCGCGCGCAGCGAGCTCGTGCTCGAACAGCTCGATGCGGCGGCCGCGGCCGACCAGGCCGAGCTTTCGCGCATGGATGCTCTCGCGCTCGCGAAAGCGGCACCGCTGCTTGCGTCGCATCGCGCCGAGGCCTGGGGCAGCCGCACGTTTTCCCATGAAGCGCGGCAGGAGCTCCAGAACCTCTACCAGAACCATCTGGCCGATGCGCTGCGCGAGACGCAGCAGGCCGTCAGCGGCGAGACGAGTGCGCTCGCGGCGGCCATGGAGTCATTCAACCAGACGTTCCCCGAGCTCGCACGCGACCTCGCGCCGCGTCCCGAGGCGCTTTCGGAGTACGAGGCCGTGCTTGACCGGCTCGAGCGCGACGGCCTGCCTGCCTACGAACAGCGCTTCCGCGAGCTCCTGCAGGAGAACACGATTCATCAGATGGCGCTGTTCTATGCGAA
Source organism: uncultured Veillonellaceae bacterium (assembly GCA_900318215.1). GTDB lineage: Bacteria > Bacillota > Negativicutes > Selenomonadales > Selenomonadaceae > Selenomonas_C. Next base: position 2,989 of record ONJV01000145.1, on the reverse strand, counting down.
TCTGAAACTCCGCGCGAAGGACATCCAGCAGCGCATCGGCCGCATCAACGCGTCGCTCAAGGAAATCGACTACAACCCCGGCCGCTACATCGAGATTTCCTGCGTCCATACGCATGTCCGCGCCGTACAGGAATTCCGCCGCGCGCTCGACGCCTGCATGAAGGAGGACGCGGCATTCGAGGACGTCGCAGCACTCGCGCGCCGTCTGCGCGCCGACACGGACGAAGACGCCCGCTGGCGCCGCGAAGTCGTCGACGTGCGCAACTGGTTTGATTTTGCCGCGTCGGAGTGCTGGCGCGAGACGGGCGAGGAATACGAGCACTACACGGACTCGGGCGGCAAGTCCGGCGGCCAGAAGGAAAAGCTCGCCTACACGATTCTCGCCGCGAGCATCGTCTACAATTTCGGCCTCGAGGGCAGCCGCTTCGAAGGCGAGCAGAGCTTCCGCTTTGTCGTCATCGACGAGGCCTTCCTCAAGAGCTCTGACGCCTCGGCGCAGTTCGGCCTCGAGCTGTTCCAGAAGCTCGACCTCCAGCTGCTCGTCGTCACGCCGCTCCTGAAGATCGCGACGATCGAGCCCTACGTCGAGCGCGTCGGCTTCGTCTGGCAGGACGACGCACAGCACCGCTCGTTCCTGCGCAACATCCGCATCGAAGAACTCTCAAAAAATTTTTCTTAAGAAATCAGCGGCCTGCTTGACAGCGGGCCGCTCTTCTGTTATTCTCTTATTGACCTCGGTCAGTAAAGGAGTTGGACATCATGCGGACACGCAAGGAACCGGAACAGCGCAAGCAGGAAATCTTCGCGGCGGCAGTGCAGCTTTTCATGGAGAAAGGCTATGCAGCCACGACGGTTGCGGACATCACGAAAGCGGCGGGCGTTGCGAAAGGAACGTTCTTTTATTATTTCGCGACAAAGGATGTGTTGCTCGAAGCCATCGGGCGGCGCTGGGCGGAAGCCTTTGCGCGCCGCTATGAAGAGGCGGAGAAGGGGACGGATGCCGTCGAGCGTTTCCGCGTCTTCCTGCGGCTCTTCGAGAGCGACGACCCGATGGATCCGCTCTTCGACCAGCTGATCCGCGAGCACCAGTACCAGATCATGGACTCCATCTGGCAGAAGATGCTCGCCGAGACATTCGAGCCGCTGCTGCGTGGCATCCTGATGCAGGGGCAGGCCGAGGGCAGCATGCACTTCGCGGGGAGCATCGACAGCACGATGCATTATTTCTGGTGCATCTTCGATGCGATGTACCCGATGGGCGGCGACTTGACGGAGCTCGAAGGGGAAGAACTCCGGAAGCACCTGACGATGGGACATCGGCTGCTCGAATCGCTGCTGGGGCTGGAGACTGGTGCTTTGGGCGCGCCGGTGGATGTTCATTAGCCTCCCTCTCAGAGGGAGCCGGGCAGGATTGTTTTTTTCTGCATGCATACTGACCAGAGTCAATAAAGGAGCATTTTCATGATGAAGAAAAAACTTTTGGCGGGCGCTGCCCTCGTTCTCTTTGCTGCGGCCGTCCTTTGGCGGCTTTTGTTTGCACAGCAGGAGGCGACGGTCGATACGGCGCCGCTTGCCGTGACAGTGCAGCGGGCGGCGACGCGCGATGTCTCGCTGCCGGTGACGTTCACGGGCAGCGTCGAGGGCACGCAGTCGGCTGTCATCAGCAGCACATCGTCCGGCCGCGTCGTGGAGGTGCTCGTCGAAGATGGCACGTATGTGACGAAGGGCACGCCGCTCTTCCGTATGGACGCCGTCGCGGCGAACAATGCCGTGCGCTCGGCGACGTCATCCGTGCGGCAGGCGCGCGTGAAATATGACAACGATGCTATGGCGTACAACCGGCAGGCCGAGCTCTATGCGCAGGGGGCGGTCGCCGTGCAGCAGCTCGATGCGGCGCGCACGCAGATGATCGTCGCCGAGAGCGACCTCGAGACGGCGCAGGCGACGCTCGCCGATGCGCAGAAGCAGGTTGCGGACGCGACGGTCGTGAGCCCCGTCGACGGCCTCGTCGCGAACCGCAAGGTCACGCGCGGCCAGATCCTTTCGCCGAGCGATGCGGCCATGACGGTCGAGCAGATGAATGATGTCTACGTGACGTGCCAGGTCGAGCAGCAATATGTCGCGTACATCGTGCCGGGCCTTGCCGTGGATGTCCGCGTCGATGCCTATCCCGACCGCGTCTTTTCCGGCACGGTCGAAATCGTGAATCCCGCGGCCGACAAGGACAGCCGCATGTTCCTCGTGAAGGCGCGCGTGCCGAATGGTGACTTCGCGCTGAAGCCTGGCATGTTCGTCCGCGTCTCGATCACGGATCAGCCGGAAAAGATGATGCTCGTGCCGAAAACATGCGTGCAGACGAAGAAAGGCTTGTCGTACGTCTACGTCGCGGCGGACGGCCAGGCGCGCCGCGTGCGCGTCGAGCTCGGCGACGATGTCGGCGATGACGTGCAGATCGTCTCCGGCCTCGCGGACGGCGACGCGGTCATCCTCGACCAAATCGACCGCTTGCAGGACGGCAGGGCGGTTACGTCGAACGAAAAAGAGGAGGCATCCGCATGAGTCTGCCGGAACTTTCCATCCGCCGCCCCGTCTTCATGACGATGGTGCTCGTGCTGCTCGTGCTGCTCGGCATCGTGAGCTACCAGAAAATGGATGTCAACGAAATGCCGGACGCGAGCTATCCGTTCGTCTCCGTCAGCGTCACGTACGACGGCGCACAGCCGGAGCAGATCGACGAGCAGGTCGTGCGCAAGATCGAGGAAGCCGTCTCCGAAGCGAAAGGCGTGCGCCACATCACGTCGACGTCGACAGAGGGCAGCGCCGACGTCGGCATCGAGTTCAAGATCGGCATCGACCCCGCTGAGGCTGCGCAGGACGTGCGCGACAAGGTCAGCGCCGTGCGCGGCGACCTGCCGGACGGCGTGAAAGAGCCCGTCATCTCGCGCTTTGACATGAATGCCGCGCCCGTCGCGGCCATCGCGCTGACGAC
>ONJV01000143.1 GCA_900318215.1 uncultured Veillonellaceae bacterium | reverse complement strand
CGTCTTGGTGCGACGGCCATCGTCGTCGAGGGCAAGGAGGCTGGCGGCCATCTCGGGACAACGCACTCGGTGCGCGAGCTCATCCCGGACATCCGCGCGGCCGTCAAGATTCCGGTCATCGCGGCCGGCGGCGTGCTCTCGGGCCAGGACATCGTTGATCTCATAAAGATGGGCGCAAACGGCGTCCAGATGGGCTCCCGCTTCGCGGCGAGCCTCGAATCCAACGGCGCACCGACGCTGAAGGAATATTATCTGAAATCGAAGCCGGAAGACGTCGTCGTCATCCACAGCCCGGTCGGCCTCCCAGGCCGCGCCGTGCGCACACCGTTTTCCGCGCGGGTGCTCGAGGGCCCGGTGCCGCCGAAGAAGTGCGACGCCTGCCTCAAGGCCTGCAAGCATAATTTCTGCATCATCCGCTCGCTCATCCGCGCCCAGCAGGGCGATACGGAGACGGGCCTCGTCTTCACGGGCGAGCGCCTGCCGGAAATCCAGAGCATCGAGTCGGTTCACGACATCATCACGAAGCTCAGGGCAGAAGCGGAAGCAGCCAATTGAAACCGAAATTAAGAGAGGGGTATCTATATCTTGAAGAATCGAGTCGTCATCACGGGTGTCGGCGCCATCACGCCGATCGGCACGGGCAAGGAAGCGTTCTGGAACGGCCTCATGGAGGGCAAGAACGGCATCGGCCGCATCACGCGTTTCGATCCGACGGATTTCCATGCGCAGATTGCGGGCGAGGTCAAGGACTTCGACCCGACGGCCTACATCGACAAGAAAGAGTCGAAGCGCATGGACCGCTACACGCAGTTCGCTGTTGCGACGGCCGGCATGGCCATCAAGGACGCAGGTCTCGACCTTGAGAAAGAAAATCTCGACCGCATCGGCACGTACGTCGGCACGGGCATCGGCGGCATCGAGACGATGCATTCGCAGTATGAGAAATACTTCGCGAAAGGCCCCTCGCGCATCAGCCCGTTCTTCGTTCCGATGATGATCGCGAACATGGCGGCCGGCCAGGTTTCCATCACGTACAAGCTCCACGGCCCGTCTTCGTGCGTCGTGACGGCATGCGCCACGGGCTCGAACTGCATCGGTGACGCCATGCGCGTCATCCAGCGCGGCGAGGCCGACGTCATGGTCGCCGGCGGCACGGAAGCAGCCATCAGCCAGGCCGCAGTCGCTGGCTTCGGCGCGATGAAGGCGCTCTGCACGGATCACAACGACGATCCGGAGCATGCCTCCCGTCCGTTCGATGCGAACCGCAGCGGCTTCGTCATGGGCGAGGGCTGCGGCATCGTCGTGCTCGAGAGCCTCGAGCATGCCAAAGCACGCGGCGCGCACATCTATGCAGAGCTCGCTGGCTACGGCGCGAACTCGGACGCCTACCACATCACGAGCCCGGCACCGCATGGCACGTATCAGGCAAAATGCATGCAGCTCGCGCTCGACGATGCCGGCATGAAAGCCGAAGACGTCGATTACGTCAACGCGCATGGCACGTCCACGCATCTCAACGACCAGGGCGAGACGGAAGCCATCAAGGCCGTCTGGGGCGACGCGGCAAAAGACGTCTCCGTTTCCTCCATCAAATCCATGACGGGTCATCTGCTCGGCGCGGCCGGCGGTGTCGAGTGCATCGCAACGGCACTTGCGGTCGAGAATGACATGCTGCCGCCGACGATCAACTACGAGACGCAGGACGAGGGCCTCGACCTCGACTACGTGCCGAACAAGGCGCGCGCGAAGAAAGTCCGCGCCGCCATCTCGAACTCCTTCGGCTTCGGCGGCCACAATGCCTGCCTGCTGCTGAAGAAATACGCGGAGTAAGACAATGGATGGATTGACGGAAAAAAGAAGGGAGGACCTCGCTGTCCTCCAGAAGAAGCTCGGCGTCACGTTCCATGACGTGCGGCTTCTCCATACCGCCCTGATCCATACCTCATACGCCAACGAAGCGCCCGGGCGCGTCATGCACAATGAACGCCTCGAGTTCCTCGGGGATGCTGTGCTGGAGCTTGCCTCCAGCACATATCTTTATACGCATTTCCCGAAACTGCCGGAAGGCGAGCTCACGAAGACGCGCGCGAGCATCGTCTGCTCGGCGACACTCGCGAAGATTGCAGGGCGCCTCGGGCTCGGGGACTACCTGCTTCTCGGGCATGGCGAGGAAATGGGCGGCGGCCGCACGCGCACGACGAACCTCGAAGACACGTTCGAGGCCGTGCTCGGCGCGGTCTATCTCGACCAGGGCTGGGAAATCGCGCGTGACTATGCGCTCAGAGAGCTCGCACCAGAATTTGAGAACGCCGAGCTCGGCAAGCTCGTCAAGGACTACAAGACGATGCTACAGGAAGTCGTCCAGCAGCGGCCGGACAGCACGATTGCCTACGAGCTCCTCGAAGCCTCGGGACCCGATCATTGCAAGCACTACGTCTTCGCCGTGAAGATCGACGGCAAGGTCTGCGGCAAGGGCGAGGGTCCGAGCAAGAAGGAAGCGGAACAGCGCGCAGCCGAAGTCGCACTCAAAAAGCTCACGAAAAAATAAGCGGAGGGAGAACCATGCGGAAACTTACGATGCTCGGCACGGGATGTGCCATGGTCACGAAATGCTACAACACCTGCTTCGTCATCGACAACGGTGACGGCAGCCTGTTTCTGACGGATGCCGGCGGCGGCAACACGATCCTGCGGCAGCTCGAGCTCACGGGATTCGACTACCAGAAGTGCCATCACATGTTCGTCACGCATGGCCATACCGACCATGTGCTCGGCGTCATCTGGGTCATGCGCAAGGTGGCCGACCTCATGAACAAGGGCAAGTATGAAGGCACATTCCACATCTACTGCCATGAAGTCGTCATGGATATGCTCTTGACCATTACGAAGATGACGCTCAAGAAGAAAGACCTCGCGCGCATCGGCGATGGCATCGAAATTCACGAAGTCACAGACGGCGAGAGTGTCGAGCTGCCGTTTGCGAAGCTCACGGCGTTCGACATCTGCTCGACGAAGGCGAAACAGTTCGGCTATGTCCTCGACTATCCCGACGGCCTGCGCCTGACGTGCCTCGGCGACGAACCGTTCAATGAGCACGACAGGGCCTATGCCGAGCACGCCGACTGGCTGCTCTCCGAGGCGTTCTGCAAATACGCCGACCGCGACCGCTTCAAGCCCTACGAAAAGAACCACAGCACGGTCAAAGAGGCCAGCGAGCTCGCCGAGACCCTCGGCGCAAAGAACCTCGTCCTCTACCATACGGAGGACAAGACCATCGCCACGCGCAAAGCCGACTACACGGCCGAAGCGAAAGCCTACTACCACGGCAATATCTTTGTCCCCGACGACCTTGAAACCATCGAGCTCGGCTGAGGCGTTCCATAAAAAATTGACGCAGCTTTTTTCAAAGCCGCGTCAATTTTTTTATGCCTCTGCCGCCCCGTGCATCTTCCCGATATAATGCGAGACCATCGCAATCGAGCTTGCAAGCTCGGCCTGTTCCTCTTCTGTCAGCCCTTTGAGGCTGTCGAGAAACTTTTTCCGCACGATGTCATTCTGGTCGTCGAGCACGCGGTTGCCTTCGTCCGTCAGCGAGAGCAGCAGCCGCCGGCGGTCGCTCGGATCGGTCTTGCGCGTGATGAAGCCCGCATCGCAGAGCTTTTCCGTGATGCTCGTCATCTGCTGCTTCGAGATGTGCAGGATGTTGCCGATGAATTGCGGCGAGGCGGGCTCTTCGACGCGCAGCACCATGAGCACGGCGAACTGGTTCAGCGGGATGGAGGCCTGCATGCCGCGATAGAACTTGCGGTGGATGAGCACGAGCATCTCGATGAAGTCCGTCGACATCTCTCGCTTGTTGATTTCTGGCATGTTTGAACTCCCTCTCCCGGATTATATTTTCATAATGGCCGCGGAAATATGTCGCGGCTTCTTGACTTTTCCATGCGTATACGATACCATATTGAACATAAATAGTAAACATTTATTTACTATTTTAGCCAGAAAATAACATCAAGAGATGTATCAGAAGGAGGTTTTCTTTTTGCTCTTTGCGAAACAGAAGAAACCGCTGGCGCTCCTTGCCGTGCTTGCGCTTTCGGCCTCGATGCTCTTCGCGGGATGCGGTTCGCAGCAGCAGCAGCAGGCCGCAGGCGCGTCACAGGTCAAGGCCATGAAAGTCATGCAGCAGGACACGCCGGTGGCAAGCCAGTACGCCGGGCAGATTGCAGGCCGTGACGAGGTCAAAGTGCAGTCCAAGGTCTCCGGCAACGTCGTCGAGAAGTATTTTCACGGCGGCGATTATGTGACGGCGGGGCAGCCGCTCTACCGCATCGACAGCCGCCAGTATGAGTCGGCGGTCCTGCAGGCGCAGGCGACGCTCTCGCAGTCCGAGGCGACGCTCTCGAATGCGCAGACCGACCTCTACCGCGACCAGGAACTCCTCGCGAGCGACGCGATTTCCGAGCAGCAGGTCACGACGCAGCAGGCGAATGTCAACGCCTACAGCGCAGCGGCTGCCGCGAATGCAGCACTGCTGCAGAAAGCGCGCCAGGATCTCGATGACACGGTCATCTATGCGCCGATGTCGGGCCAGCTCTCCGTCGATGATGTCGCGGTCGGCACGTTCGCAGCTGCTGGTTCCACGAACCTCGTGACGATCGGCACGACGGATCCGGTGTTCGTCGAGTTCAGCATTTCGGAGTCCGAGTATCTGAAGTTCAAGAACATCCAGGCCATGCAGAGCGGCTCGGACAAGGGCGGCATCCAGGTCTCGATCACGCTGTCGGACGGCACGGTCTATCCGTATGATGGCCGCGTCGTGCAGGCCGACCGCGCCCTCGCGCAGAACACCGGCACGCTGATGGTCAAGGCGCTGTTCCCGAATCCGGACGGCCTGCTGTTGCCGGGCATGTTCGCGCGCGTTAAGCTCACGGGCGAGACGGTGCCGAATGCGATTCTCGTGCCGCAGCGCGCTGTGCAGCAGCTGCTCGGTAAATCGTTCGTCATGGTCGTAGGCTCTGACGACAAGTCCGAGGCGCGCACGGTCACGCTCGGCCAGAAAGTCGGCAGCTACTACATCATCAAGGACGGCCTGTCCGCCGATGACACGGTCATCGTCGAGGGCCTCTCGAACCTCCAGGAGGGCAAGGATCTCGCGGTCACGATGGTGACGGCGGACGAGATGGGCTTCTCCTTCGACGAGGATACGTCGACGTTCAATGCGGACGAGGGTTCTTCGACGGGTGCTGACAGCTAAGGGGGCGGCGACTTGTCAAAAATCTTCATTCATCGCCCGATTTTCGCGATTGTCGTCTCGCTGATCATCGTGATTGTCGGTGCGATTTCTGCGACGCAGCTGCCGATTGCGCAGTACCCGCAGATTTCGCCTCCGACGATTTCCGTCAGCACGACGTACACGGGCGCTTCGGCGGCCGTCGTCAATGATACGGTCGCGCAGATCATCGAGCAGCAGGTCAACGGCACGCAGGGCATGGATTACATGTCCTCGAACTCCGATGACACGGGCCGCTACAGCCTGCAAGTCGTCTTCGAGACGGGCACGGACGGCGATATGGACTCCGTCAAGGTGCAGAACAACGCAGCGACAGCGACGCCGTCGCTGCCGTCCGACGTCCAGACGGTCGGCGTCACGACGCGCAAGGCGTCGAACGACATGGCCTACATGATGTCGCTCTACTCCGAGGACGGCCGCTATGACCGTGCATTCCTCAAGAATTACGCCGATATCTACCTGCTCGACAAGATCAAGCGCATCAAGGGCGTCGGCGACGTCATGGTGTTCGGCTCGGATTATGCGATGCGCATCTGGCTGAACCCGGACAAGCTCGCGGAGCTCGGCCTCACGGTCGCGGACGTCACGAGCGCGATCAAAGAGCAGAACGTCCAAGCGCCGGCCGGCACGGTCGGCGCGCTGCCGGTGAAGGCCTACGAGGGACTTTACTACCAGGCGGCGTGGGGCAGCGAACTCAGCGGCTTGACGACGGGCGAGAAGGTGAAGGCGACAGGCCCGAGCCTCTACCTCGGCGTCATAAAGCAGACTGGTGAGAGGGGCTTCTACAAGCTCACTGTAAGCGAGAAATAGCGCCGCGCGTCCAACTGGAAGGCTGTGGCA
>ONJV01000142.1 GCA_900318215.1 uncultured Veillonellaceae bacterium | reverse complement strand
ATCGGCTATACGGCGGAAGGGCTTTCGGACAAGTCCCGCAAGCTCATCATCACGAACGAGGAAAAGAAAATCCGCTTCATCGTCTCGAAGACGGCGGATGTGCCGACGTATGTCGAGTATGGTGCGGCGGACATCGGCGTTATCGGCAAGGATGTGTTGATGGAGTCGCAGAAGGATGTCTACGAGCTCCTCGACCTCGGTTTCGGCAAGTGCCATCTGATGATGGCCGTCCACCGGCCGGACAAGCGTCCCACGCTGATGGACTATGCGCACACGCGTGTCGCGACGAAGTTCCCGCATATCGCCGAGCAGTTCTTCAACGAGCACGGCATGCAGATGGAGTACATCAAGCTCAATGGCTCCATCGAGCTCGGGCCGATTGTCGGCCTCTCGGAGAGCATCGTCGATATCGTCGAGACGGGCACGACACTCAGGGAAAATGATCTCGAAGAGATTGCCTACATCATGGACGCCACGGCCCGCCTCATCGCGAACCGCGTGAGCTTCAAGCTGAAATTCGACCGCATCCATCAGATGGTGGAGGATTTGCGGCAGGTGTTGGAAAGCGAGGAACAGTAATGAGAATCGTCAAGGCAAAGGAAGTCGGGGAACGCGAGGTCGAGCGCCTGCTCACGAAGGCGGCATTCGACGAGGTCGAGCTCAATCCGAAGATTCGCGAAGGCAACAAGAAGCTGTTCGGCAAGGACATGAGTGCCGCCGAGCTCGTGCGCATGATCGTCAATGATGTGCGCAAGGACGGCGACAAGGCCGTCATGCATTACACGAAGCTCATCGACAAGGTCGATCTCACGCCGGAAAATATGCTTGTCAGCGAGGAGGAGTTCGCGGCGGCAGAAAAGGCGGCCGACCCTGCAGTCGTCGAGTCGCTCCGGAAAGCGGCGGCGAATGTGCGGCGCTATCATGAGGAGCAGAAGCCGAATTCGTGGATGACGTACCGCGATGCGGGCTCGATTCTCGGTCAGGCCATCATCCCGCTCGACCGCGTCGGCATCTATGTGCCGGGCGGCACAGCGGCCTATCCTTCGTCCGTCATCATGAACGCCGTACCTGCCTCCGTCGCGGGCGTCGGCGAAATCATCATGATGGTGCCGCCGAAGAACGGCAAGATCAATCCTTATGTGCTCGTGGCGGCGCGTGCAGCGGGCGTTAAGAAAATCTACAAGATCGGCGGCGCGCAGGCCATCGCGGCGATGGCGTTCGGCACGGAGACCGTGCCGCGTGTCGATAAGATCACGGGCCCGGGCAACATCTTCGTGACGCTCGCAAAGAAAGAGGTTTACGGCCATGTGGACATCGACATGCTCGCAGGGCCGAGCGAGATCCTGATTGTCGCTGACAAGACGGCCGACCCCGTCTACACGGCAGCTGACATGCTGAGCCAGGCCGAGCACGACCCGCTGGCATCGAGCATCGTGATCACGGATGACGAAGAACTCGCAACGAAAGTGGCGGCCGAGGCAGAAAAGCAGCTCGCGAAGCTGCCGCGCAAGGAAATCGCGCAGGCATCCATTGACCGCAACGGCAAGATCATCGTGGCCGAGGACATCATGCAGGCCATGCGCTTTGCGAATGTCTCGGCACCGGAGCACATGGAGCTTCTGACGGAGAACCCGTTCCAGCTGCTGCCGTATGTGCGCCATGCGGGTGCCGTGTTCCTCGGCGCGTATTCGCCGGAACCTTTGGGCGATTATTTTGCCGGCCCGAATCATGTGCTGCCGACGGGCGGCACGGCGCGCTACTATTCCGTGCTGAACGTCGAGACGTTCATGAAGCGCACGAGCATCATCTCGTACACGCAGCCCGCGCTTTCGGCGGTGTCTGACGACATCATCCGCCTTGCCGAAACGGAAGGGCTCGATGCGCATGCAAACGCAATTAAATTGAGGAGAAAATAATATGGCATTGAAATATCGTCCGGGGCTTGCTGACCGCCCCTCGTATGAAATGGATGAAAATCCCTACCAGATCACGCTCAATGCGAATGAGAGCACGTTGAACATGCCGCCGATGGTCGAAGACCGCCTGATGGGGCGTTTCGCGAGCGTTGCGTTCAACCGTTATCCGGGCGTGACGGACTACATGAACCTCATCGAGCAGATTGCGAAGAATTTCAACGTCGGCACGAACCAGGTGCTGCTCGGCAACGGCTCGTCAGAAATCATCGAGAAAGTCTTCTACTGCTTTGGCAACGCGAAGACGTCGAAAATCGTCTACCCGCAGCCGTCGTTCTCGATGTACGGCATTTATGCGGCCGCCGCCGAGGCGCAGGGCATCCCCGTCGACCTCGAGGATGACTATACGTTTGATGCGGAGAAGTTCGTCAAGACCGTCGTCGATAACAAGGCGGCGCTGGCTGTCGTCTGCAACCCGAACAATCCGACGGGCACGGGCATCCCGCTTTCGGACATCCAGTACATCGCCGACAACATCCCGATGAGCACGGTCTTCCTCGTCGATGAAGCCTACATCGAGTTCTATGGCCAGTCGGCGATGGGGCTGCTCAAAGATTATCCGAACATGATTATCGCGCGGACGTTCTCGAAAGCCTACGGCCTCGCATCGTGCCGCGTCGGCTATGCGATTGCATCGCCCGAAATCACGGATATGATTGGCAAGTCGTTCATGCCGTATCACATGAACACGCTCTCGCTCGTGACGGCCGATGTCGTCTACCAGATGCGCAGCGAATACGTGCCGCGCATCCAGATGACGATTGCCGAGCGCAAGCGCGTTTATGAAGACTTGAAAAAAGTGGACGGCCTGACGGTCTATCCGTCGGAGACGAACTTCGTGCTGTTCCGCACGGAAAAGGCGGCGGAGCTCACAAAAGCATTCGAAGCGGCGAGCATCGGCGTGCGCCACTTCGGCAGTGCGCCGCGCCTCGAGAACTGCCTGCGCGTTTCGATGGGCACACGCGAAGAAAACGATACGTGGCTCAAGGTGCTCAAGGACTTCATGGGAGGTGCAAAGTGAGCGCGCGGGCCGCGGCGGTCGAGCGGCGCACGGCAGAGACGGGCATCCGCCTCGCGCTGCATCTTGACGGCTCTGGCGAAGCAGACATCCATACGGGCATCGGCTTTTTCGACCACATGCTGACGCTCATGACGGCGCACGGCATGCTCGACCTCGCGCTCGTCTGCGATGGCGACATCGAGGTCGACGGCCACCACAGCGTCGAGGACATCGGCATCGCGCTCGGCGATGCATTCAAGAAAGCCATCGGCGACAAGAAGGGCATCTGCCGCTATGGCACGTTCTATCTGCCAATGGACGAGGCGCTTGCGTTCGTCTCGCTCGACATCAGCGGGCGGCCGTATCTCGTCTATGAGAACCAGGGCAGCCCGATGGCGCCGATGATCGGCGGCTTCGACACGGAGCTCGTTGAAGAATTCCTGCGCGCCTTCGCCGTCCATGCGGGGCTCACGCTCCATGTGCGCGTGCTCTACGGTCGCAACTCGCATCACATGGTCGAGGCCATCTTCAAAGCCCTCGGCCACGCCCTGCGCACCGCCGTCGAACACGACCCGAAAGTGACAGGCATCCCGTCGACGAAGGGGATGCTGTAAAATAGCGATATTTTCAGCCCCCCTCATTGAGGGGGGAGGGCCACGAAGTGGCAGGGGGAGTAGTAAGGTGCTGAAGCCTAACAAGATACTCATTGTAACTAAAGGACTTTAGCCGCAAGGTAGAAATTCGTTTGGCTATCGTATCCTACTACTCCCACCACCGCTTCGCGGTCCCCCTCCCTCTAAGAGGGAGGCTGAATGTCGAGAAACTTCCTCGGAGGAGTTGATGATAAATGATTGCAGTTATAGATTATGGCGTAGGAAATTTGTTCAGCGTCGAGAAAGCCGTCGCTGCTCTCGGGGCGGACGTGCAGGTCACGAGCGACAAGAGTGTGATTGAGCGCGCCGACAAAGTCATCCTTCCCGGCGTCGGCGCGTTTGGCGATTGCATGAAGAACCTTGAAGCGACGGGGCTGATCCCGACAATCAAAGCTCTCGTCGCCGAAGGCCGTCCGATGCTCGGCATCTGCGTCGGCCTCCAGATTCTCTTTGACGGCAGCGAGGAAAGCCCGGGCGCGAAAGGCCTCGGCCTGATTCACGGCATGGTGAAGAAGATTCAGGCGCCGGGCCTCAAGATTCCGCACATGGGCTGGAACTCGCTGACGATTCGCGCAGAGCGCGAACCGCACAATCTCTTCCAGGGACTTGCGGAGCATCCGTATGTCTACTTCGTGCACAGCTATCATGCCGTGCCGGACGACCCGTCCGTCATCACGGCGACGACGGAGTATGGCGAGCAGCTGACGGCCTCGGTTGCCAAGGGCGCATTGCAGGCGACGCAGTTCCATCCCGAGAAATCAGGCGACGTCGGCCTCGCCATCCTGCGCAATTTCATCGAGCACTGAGGAGGCACCCCATGAGAATTTATCCGGCAATCGACATCCGCGGCGGCAAGTGCGTGCGCCTCTTCAAGGGTGACTTCGCGCAGGAGACGGTCTTTTCCGACAGTCCCGCCGACATGGCGAAAAAGTGGGAGGACGAGGGCGCGCAGTTCCTGCATCTCGTCGACCTTGACGGCGCGCGCGCAGGCCATTCGGAAAACCTTGCGACGGTGCGGAACATCCTGCGGGCGGTTTCGATTCCCGTCGAGCTCGGCGGCGGCATCCGCACGATGGCGAACATCGACGAAGTGCTCGCGCTCGGCGTGCGCCGCGTGATTCTTGGCTCCGTCGCTGTGCGCGATCCGGAGCTCGTGAAGCAGGCGTGCAAGAAGTATGGCGACCGCATCGTCGTCGGCATCGACGCGAAGGACGGCATTGTCGCCGTCGACGGCTGGGGCGTCTCGGGCGATGTCGATGTCATCACGCTTGCAAAAGCCATGAAGCAGGCGGGGGTCCAGGCGATCATCTACACGGACATCAGCCGCGACGGCACGCTTTCGGGCGTCAATGTGGAAGCGACGGCCAAGCTTGCCCGCGAGAGCGGCGTCGCCATCGTTGCCTCGGGCGGCGTCCGGGACGTGAGCGACATCCGCGCCCTGAAGCCATTCGAGAAAGACGGCATCGAAGGCGTCATCGTGGGCAAATCGATTTACACGGGGAGCCTTGATTTACACGAAGCTATTGAAATCGCCAAAGAGGGGGAGTAAAATTGTATACGAAGAGAATTATTCCCTGCCTGGACGTCAAAGACGGCCGCGTCGTCAAGGGCACGAATTTCGTCGGCCTGCGCGATGCAGGCGACCCCGTCGAGCTCGCGGCGCGGTATGACCAGGAGCGCGCGGACGAGCTCGTCTTCCTCGACATCACGGCGTCGAGCGACAAGCGCGACACGATTGTCGATGTCGCGCGCGGATGCGCATCGAAAGTCTTCATCCCATTCACGATTGGCGGCGGCATCCGCACGGTCGAAGACATGCGCAAGATGCTCAAGGCCGGCGCGGACAAGACGTCGCTGAACACGGCGGCCGTCAAGAATCCGTCCGTCATCCGCGAGGGTGCCGAGCGCTTCGGCCGCCAGTGCGTCGTGCTCGCCGTCGATGCGAAACGCTCGGGCGACCACAAGTGGGAAGTCTACGTCAATGGCGGCCGTACGCCGACGGGCCTTGACTGCCTCGAATGGGTCAGGCGCGCGACGGAACTCGGCGCGGGCGAAATCCTGCTCACGAGCATGGACTGCGACGGCACGAAGGACGGCTACGACATCGAGCTCACGCGCGCGGTTTCTGAGGCCGTCGACGTGCCCGTCATCGCTTCGGGCGGCGCGGGCAAGCTCGAGCATTTCTATGACGTGCTGACGCTCGGCAAGGCCGACGCCGTGCTCGCGGCTTCCGTCTTTCACTATGGCACGTATACCGTGCGCCAGGTCAAGGAATATCTCAAATCGCGCGGCGTCGAAATGCGCTTTTGATAAAATTCAGTTTTGGAGGTTCGATTCGGAATGAGTGTTGACATTTCCAAAGTGAAGTTTGATGAAAACGGCCTCGTGCCCGCTATCGTGCAGGAGGAGAGCGGCCAGGTGCTCATGCTCGCCTATATGAATAAGGAATCGCTTGAAAAGACGATTGAGACGGGCCTGACGTGGTTCTGGAGCAGGAGCCGCCAGTGCCTCTGGCAGAAGGGCGAGACGAGCGGCAACATCCAGCAGGTCAAGGAGATTTCGTACGACTG
>ONJV01000187.1 GCA_900318215.1 uncultured Veillonellaceae bacterium | reverse complement strand
AATGCAGCGCATGAGAGAGGCACGCGAAGGCGTGCAAGTAGAGGATGCCGGTTCTTTTCGCTTGAAGGGAGCCATTCTGGAATGAAGATTGTACAAGTAGTTGCCTCTCTGACGGAGGGTGACGGCGTCAGCAACGCCGTCATGGCGCTAGACGCCATGTTGAAACGGCAGGACTATGAGACGGCCATCTATAATCAACGGCTGAATCTGCAATCTGTCCAGAACCCACTCTTTTCTGAAGAGAATATCGTCATCTACCATCTGGCACTCACGGTGGACCCGATGCTGCGGTATTTGAAATGCCGGAAAATCTTGGCGTTTCACAACATCACTGACCCGCGCCTTTTCCGCGAGCGTGGCCTTGACGAACTCCGCATGCAGGCGGCGCTGGGACTTTGCGATGTCGAGGAGACGCCGCAGTATTTTGATGCTGCCATTACGTTTTCAGAGTACAGCCGTGATGTGCTGTTGCAAAAGGGATGGGCTGCTGATTGCGTGTTTGTCCTGCCCATCCTGATTCGATGGAAGCAGTTCCGTCATGTGCCGGATGCGGACGTGCTCGAGCGGTATCGGGATGGTCGGACGAATATTTTGTTCACGGGGCGCATTTTTCCGAGCAAGCGGCAGGAGGATGTCATCCGCGTGTTTGCGGCGTATCGGCTGTACGATGCGACGGCGCGGCTCTTTCTTGTGGGGCAGGTCGCAAGCGAGCACTATTATCAGCGGTTGCTGCGGTTGGCGAAGGCGCTGCATGTCGAGCAGGATGTGATTTTTCCCGGACATGTGCGTTTCAGCGAGTATCTGGCGTATTATCAGGTGGCCGATGTGTTTCTCTGTATGAGCGTGCATGAGGGCTTTTGCATTCCGCTCGTCGAGTCCATGTATTTCCAGCTGCCAATCGTTGCCCTGGCGCGGACGGCTGTGCCGGACACGCTGGGCGGATGTGGCGTGCTGGTGGATACGGCAGAGCCGGAGGTGGCCGCTGCGGTCTTGCATCGTCTGATGACCAATGCGGAGGAAAGGAAACGTGTTCTCGCTGGAGAAGCGGCGCGGCTGCAGGAACTGCAGGCAGATGCGTTGGAAGAACGGTATCTCGATGTCTTGCAGAAATGCAGGGCAATCATGGAGCAGGAGCCGCTGAAATATGAAGAGGCGCAACAGGATTTTTCGGAGCTTCCTTTGCCGAAAGGCTGGGGCGGTGGCACGCCCGTCGTGATTTATGGCATGGGAGCGGCGGGCAATCGCTTGTTCGATATGCTGAGGAACGATGCGCGTGTCAAAGTGGTAGCGTTGTGCGACCAAGGCATGGGCGGAAAAGGTCAGCAGATGCATGGTCTGACAATCGAATCGCCGTGCGATGTGTTGTCGCGGTGCTTGGAAGCGGAGTACATCATTTCGATTCAGAATCGCGCCATCGTCGTGCAAGTGGCTTTGATGCTCCACGATGCGGGGATACCGTCTGCGCACATCCATATTTACGATGAGATGGGCGAGAAGGTTGTTTGAAGATAGGAAGGTCAGTATGAGCAAGACAGCATTAATCACAGGCATCACGGGGCAGGACGGCGCATATCTCGCGCAGCTGCTGCTTTCGAAAGGGTATCAGGTCTACGGCCTCCTGGCACGGCGGGCGACGCGGACGACGTGGCGGCTGGCGTATCTCGGGATTCTCGACCAGGTGACGCTCCTCGAGGGGGATCTGACGGATGTGACGTCGATTATCCGGGCGGTGGAGACGGCGCAGCCGGATGAGTTTTACAATCTCGGGGCGCAGAGCTTTGTCGGGACGTCGTGGCAGCAGCCGCAGCTGACGGCGCAGTCGACGGGGCTCGGGGCGTTGAACTGTCTCGAGGCCATCCGCATCGTGAATCCGAAGATTCGCTACTACCAGGCATCGACGTCGGAGATGTTTGGCGGGATGGCGGAGCATCCGATCCAGTCGGAGGAGACGCCGTTCCATCCGCGCAGCCCGTATGGTGTGTCGAAGTTGTTCGCGCATTGGATGACGATTAATTATCGCGAGAGCTATGACATCTTTGGCTGCTGCGGCATCCTGTTCAACCATGAGTCGCCGCTGCGCGGCATCGAGTTCGTCACGCGGAAGGTGACGGATGCGGTCGCACGGATTCATCTCGGCGTGCAGGACAATCTGCATCTCGGCAATATCGATGCGAAGCGCGACTGGGGCTTTGCAGGCGACTATGTCGATGCGATGTGGCGGATGTTGCAGCAGGACGCGCCGGATACGTATGTCGTGGCGACGGGCAAGACGACGACGGTGCGCGAGATGTGCCGAATTGCATTTGAGTATGTCGGACTGGACTATGAGAAATATGTCGTCATCGATTCGAAGTTCTATCGTCCGGCCGAGGTCGATGTCCTCGTCGGCAAGCCGGACAAGGCAGAGGAGAAACTGGGCTGGAAGGCGCAGACGGATTTGACGCAGCTCATCCATATGATGATGGATGCAGACCTCGAACGCGTGCAGGCAGAACTGCGGCTCAAGGAGCTGAAATGAGCCCGCTCAAAGTGCTCGTGACGGGCGCGCAGGGCTTTGTCGGCCGGTATCTCGTGCAGGCGCTTTTGCGGCATGAGCACGAGGTCGTAACAGCTGGGCATCGGTGCGCGTATGACATCGACTTGACGGACAAGCTCGCGGTATTCCGCTGCATGAAGGAGGTTCGGCCGGATGCGGTCGTGCATCTGGCCGCTGTCAGCAACGTGCCGTATGCTTGGGAGCATCCCGCACAGGCGGTCGAGGTGAATGTCAGCGCGAGCATTTATTTATTGGAAGCATTTGCACAGATGCAGCCGCAGGGGACGTTCCTTTTTGTTGGTTCCAGCGATGCATATGGCCTGACAGCGAAAGCTGGGCGGCCGCTCGTAGAGACCGACCTCTGCCAGCCGCAGAATCCCTATGCCATCAGCAAGCTCTGTGCAGAGCAGATGATGCTGCAGCTCGGGCATCGGCTTGGCGTGCGCGTGCTCGCGACACGTTCGTTCAACCATTTCGGGCCGGGACAGGCGAAAGGCTTTGTCGTCAGCGATTTTGCGAGCCAGATTGCGGCAGTCGAACGCGGGGAACAAGAGCCAGTCTTGCGTGTTGGCGATTTGAGCGCGGCGCGCGATTTCACGTTCGTGACGGATGTGGTTGCGGCGTATGTGGCGCTGCTGGAAACGAAGGGAATCGCTCCGGGCATCTATAATGTCTGTTCGGGGCAGACGCACGAAATCTACGAAGTCATCGACGGACTGTTGCAGTTTTCGCTGGTGAAAATCAAGGTCGCAAAGGATCCAGAGCGGTTTCGGCCGTCGGAGGTTCCTCGTTTCGTCGGGAGCGCGAAAAAGCTGCAAGAGGCGACAGGCTGGCGGCCGCGCGTGCCGTTTTTGGAAGGCCTTGGACGCGTGCTGGAGGATTGGAGACAGAGAGTGGAATGAAGATTGTGATTCTGGCGGGCGGCGGCGGGACGCGGCTGTTCCCGCTGTCGCGGCGAAGCCGGCCGAAGCAGTTCCTGAGCATCGACGATGACGAGTCGCTGCTCGGCGAGACGATCCGGCGCTGCAAGGGGCTTGTGCGGACGGAGGACATCCTGATCGTCACGAACCAGCAGTATGTAGAGTACGTGCGCGAAGAGCTCGTGCATGCAGATGCGGCCGGGGCGCAGATCGTCCTCGAGCCTGCGGCGCGCAGTACGGCACCGGCGGTGATGCTGGCGGCGAAGTATTGCATGGAGCGTCTCGGGACGGGCGCAGACGAGGTCTTGCTGATTGCGACGTCCGACCATATCATCCGCCCGGCGAAAGCGTTTCGCGAGGCTGTGAAGACAGCTGTGCAGTTTGCGGCGGAGGGACGGTTCGTGACGTTCGGCGTGCAGCCGGATCGCGCAGAGACGGGCTTCGGGTATATCGAGCTCGGCGAGGCGCTGGATGGTGCGTTTGTGACGCAGTCGTTCAAGGAGAAACCAGATGAGGAGACGGCGCAGCGGTATCTGGAGACGGGGAAGTATCTCTGGAATTCGGGGATGTTCGCGTTCCAGATCGGGCTTTTCCTTCAGGAAATCGCGCAGCATGCGCCTCGCATCTACACGCTGTCGCAGAGGAGCTATGTGGCGCTTGTCCAAGCGTTTCCCGACATGCCGGAGATTTCGCTCGACTATGCCGTCGCCGAGCATACGTCGTGCGGCGTGACGGTGCCGCTCTCGCTGTACTGGAACGACGTGGGATCGTGGGATGCCATCTATGATGTGCTGCAAAAGGATGAGCGTGGGAACGCCGTCAAGGGCGACGTCATCCCGCTCGACAGCCGGAACAACCTGATTTATGGCCGGAGCCGCCTGATTTCGACAATCGGCATCGAGAACCTGATGATCGTCGAGACGGATGACGTCATCCTCGTCGCGCAGCGCGGCCGCTCGCAGGACGTCAAGAAGCTCGTGCAGCGGATGCGGGAGCAGGGGCGCAAGGAATTGGAATGAAGTATACGTTTGAACTCAAGCGCCAGGTCGTCGAGGACTATCTGGCCGGGCGCGGCGGCGTGCTGCTGTTGGCGAAGAAGTACGGCATCCCCGGCAAGTCGCTCGTGCACCAGTGGATCAAGGCGTACCGGGAGTTTGGCGAGGAAGGGCTGCGGGCGTCGTGGACAAAGGAGACGTATGATGCCGTGTTCAAGGAGAAGGCGGTGCGTCTGTATCTGTCCTCGGGGGAGTCGTACGAGGAGATCGCGGCGCGGATGCAT
>ONJV01000137.1 GCA_900318215.1 uncultured Veillonellaceae bacterium | reverse complement strand
GCAAAGGCGCTCGACGTCACGAATCTCGAACCGCCGAAGGCGCATCCGATGATGACGACGGACATGGATATCTTCGCGGGAGCAAAGGCGCGCCTGCTCGCTTCGTGCGAATACTTCACGACGTATCATGTCGCCATCGACGGCAAGGCGCATCTCTTCTGCGGCGACGACAGCTTCCAGAGCTTCACCGTGCTCTCGGGCAAGCTTGAACTCACGGCAGGGGATGACGAGGTCACGTACCAGAAAGGCGAGACGGCCTTCCTGCCTGCCGGCCTCGGCAAGTACACGCTGAAAGGCGAGGGTGATCTCATCCTCAGCAAGCTCTGATTCGCTATCTCTCCAGCTCCCTTCCAAGGGAGCTTTTTCATGCCTGTTTTGGCAGACGAACGGAAAGCGGCCCGATGCTCAGGGGAAGCATCGGGCCGCTTTTTTAGGATTTTAGGACTTGGGTATGTGGGTATTTGGGGAAAAGGGGTTGTTATTCTGTCCGAAATGGGGAAATCTCGAACATCTATAGAATATCATTTTATGTGACCTTTGTCAATAAAAAGATATATTCTATTTTGGAATCTTAGAAGGCGAAAATCAAGCTCGAGAAGTATGCGTTGCGATGGTAAGGCGTGTCGGTGTCATTGGAAATCGGCGTGCCGTTGAACCAGTAGTTCTGGAGCTGGATGTTCTTTGCGAGATGGAACCAGAGCTGCGCTTCGAGACCTTTCATGCCCGGCTTCTCGGAACCATTGACGACGCTCGACATGATGAGGGCATCAGAACCGAGATAGCGATAGCCGAGCACGGCGCCCCAAGGCTTGCTGCCCCACGGGCTGCCATTGTACGTGAGCTTGACGTCGTATGCCTTGTTCTGGAAATGCTGGTTGCCATGCGAGTAGAATGCCGTAAGGTCGAGATTCTTCGCGAGATTCTGGCGGAAATCGACGGCCCAGATGCCGAGCGTGCTGTCGCCTTTGTCATAAGCATAGGAATTTTTCAGTGCATAGTAGCCGAGACCAGCTGCTGTGCGGTCGGTGAAGCTGTGCTCGATGGAGCCGCCGACAACGTTGAGGTTGCGATCGTAGAAACCGCCGGAGCCTTCGGCTGGATTTCCTTCCTCGAAATCACCGAGTCCGCCGCCGCGACGGAAGAAGGCCGACCAGGAAGAGGAGAGGTCGGCGTTCTTCTCATGGAGCTTGCCGCCGTAGACCTTGAACGAGGTTTTTCCAACTTTGTAATCGAGCTCGGCGCCCTTCGTGCGGGCGTTGC
Source organism: uncultured Veillonellaceae bacterium (assembly GCA_900318215.1). Classification (GTDB taxonomy): domain Bacteria; phylum Bacillota; class Negativicutes; order Selenomonadales; family Selenomonadaceae; genus Selenomonas_C. The sequence goes on along the minus strand of ONJV01000137.1, from coordinate 5,031 downwards.
CGACATAGCCGCTCTGAAGGCTTGGCGTGAAGAGGCCGAACGTGAAGTTCGAACCTTTGAACAGCGGGCCCTGCGCATAGACATGGTAGAGCATGTTCGTAACCTTGTGGTCATTCGTGCCGTACTTGTCAGAAAATTCTTCTTCACCGTTGAAGCCGTCCGTATTCGTTCCCCACTTCGTATCGATGCCGGCATGGACTTTCCAGTCATCGTTGACCTGGCCATCGACGTTGAGGAAGAGTTCTTTCTCCCACCAGGTATTGTTGTCCGTGTTGCCAGACATGGCCTTCTGCGCGAAGATGCCGCTCCACTTGACATTGTCGGCATGCTTTTCGAGGTTGGCGACGCGGACGCCGAGATTCTGGAGTTCATCCGCGAACTCCGCTGCCAGCTTGTCAATCGTCGCCTTGTCGGCTGCTGAGACATCGTTTTTCGCCATGGCTTTCGCGACCATCTGTGCCATTTCGTAGCGCGTGATGTTCTTGTCGCCCTGGAATGTGTCATCGCCGTAGCCCTCGATGACGCCATCCTTTGCGAGCTGCGTGACCGCATCGTATGCCCAATGATCTTTTGGGACATCGGAGAACGGGTTGGCGGCAGCCAGGCAGCTGCTGGCAGAGCCGATGACGAGCGCCGAGACGGCAGCAGCAAGGACGTGTTTCTTCATCATACTGTTTCCCTCCAATAATGAATCCACAAAATCTGTCCAGAAGCACTGTCCATTGTTTCGTGCTTCTGTAAGAACGAATGATAAGGAATTCGGAATAACAATTTCTTATCTGATAAAATCATACACTTTTCACCGAACATTGTCAAGTATAGATTATGTCATTTTGAAATGACACAGAGAAACTTTTTCAAAATTTGTCATATCTTTTATTGACAAAATATGACCAATAGAATATAATAAGCACTGTAAACAAGAGATGTCCTGAATGCGAAGCAGTCGAATACATTTCGGGACAGATTCCATCATATTTCAATCACATCAAAACAGGAGGAACTCATCATGAACATCTATCTCGTTTGCAACGCTGGCATGTCCACCTCGATCCTCGTCAAGAAGATGCAGGAAGCAGCTGCAAAGAAGTCGCTCGACGACGTCCATATCGAGGCGTTCTCGGTCGAAGTCCTCGACGAGCATGTTGATACGGCCGACTGCGTGCTGCTCGGCCCCCAGATTCGCCACATGCTCGGCGACGTCAAGAAGGTCGTTGGTGACAAATGCCCGGTCGATGTCATCGACATGCGCGACTACGGCATGATTCGCGGCGACAAGGTGCTTGACAAGGCTTTGAAGATGACCGGCAAGGCTTGATAAGATAGCCCTTGGCGCTTTAGCGCTTAGGGATATCTTAGCCATTTGCCGTCAGGTAAATAGCATCCATATATTAATGAGGGGGAAGACAAAAAATGAATTCCATCGTGGAAGGTTTTGAGCACGTCATGATGCCGCTGGCAGGCAAGATTTCCAGCAACAAGTACCTGCTGGCTATGCGTGACGCGTTCTCGATGCTGCTGCCGTTCATCATCGTCGGCTCGTTCTTCGGCATCATCGAATGGGTTGTGCTCGATCCGTGGGGCACGATCATGGGCGCGGACGGCCTCGGCCTCGGCCAGACGTTCACGGGGCTCGACCCGAAGAGCGATGCGTACAAGGCATCGAGCTTTGTTGGTACGATGCAGATGTACCAGGGCCTCTGCAACAATGTCGTCACCGTCGGCTTCGGCATTTTCTCGTTCATGCTCGTCGCTGCGTTCTCCTACCGTCTCGGCGGCATCTGGGGCGGCGACAAGTTCTCGACGGCCCTGACGGCCCTCGGCGCGTTCATCATCGTGACGCCGCAGCAGGTCGTCGGCAAGGCTGGCGACAAGCTGGGCGCATTCAGCCTCGATTATTTCGGCAACAAGGCCGTCCTGACGGCGATCATCGTCGCAACTGTTGCATCGTGGATTTTTGTGAAACTTTCGAAAAACGAAAAAATCCGCATCAAGATGCCGGATACGGTGCCGCCTGCCGTTTCGCAGTCGTTCGCCGTTCTCGTTCCGGTCTTCGTGACGCTGACGGTCTTCACGATTTTCTCGACGATTCTCTCGAACTGCCAGTTCATGGGCAAGGCAGCGCTCAATGACCTCATCTATGCCATCATCCAGGCTCCGCTCATGGGCTTCTCGCAGGGCCTCGGCTTCTCGCTCCTCTATCAGTTCATCGTCTGGTTCTTCTGGTGGTTCGGCATCCATGGCCACAACGTCACGGCGGCTATCCAGAACATGGTCTACATGCCGGCACAGCTCGCAAACCAGGCGGGCGATGCAGCGTATATCTTCTCGAACGGCTTCTTTGAAGCAGGCCTCATGCACATCATGGGCCTCGTCATCGCCATCTTCATCTTCTCGAAGAAAGACAGCTGGCGCGCCGTCGCGAAGCTCGGTGCTCCGGCCATGCTCTTCAACATCCAGGAGCCGATTGCCTTCGGCCTTCCGATTGTCCTGAACCCGATTCTCCTGATTCCGTACATCCTCGCACCGCTTGCGAATACCGTCGTCGGCTGGCTCGCGATTTCGGCCGGCATCGTGCCAATCTTCAAGTACGTGGTACCGTGGACGATGCCGCTGTTCTTTGGCGCGACGATCGGTACCGGCTCGATTGCTGGCGGCCTGCTGCAGGTTGTCTGGCTGCTGATGGACATCTGCATCTATGCACCGTTCGTCATCGCGTCGAACAAGATCAAGGATGAAGAAGCAGAGGAGGAAGCCTGACATGGATGAAAAAACGGTAGAACAGTCGATGCAGCTGATTCTTCATTCGGGCACGGGCCGCTCGATGGTCATCGAGGCCGTGCGCGAGATGCTGAAAACAGGTGACATTGAAGCTGCGAAGAAGAAGATCGAGGCAGGCGGCAAGGAGATCGGCGAGGCGCATGACATCCAGACAGCTATGATGTCGGCCGAATGCGACGGCCATCCCGTCGAGAAATCGATTCTGCTCATTCATGCGCAGGATCACTTCATGACGGCACTCGCCGTGCGCGATATGGCGAACCTCATGGTCGAGATGTACGCTGCACTGAAAGATAAGAATGGAAAAGCGGAGGCAGATGCATGAGCGTCGAACATGAATTTCCGAAAGACTTCTGGTGGGGGGCTGCGACGTCGGGGCCCCAGTCGGAAGGCCGTTTCCACAAGGCGCACCGCAGCGTCTTCGATTACTGGTTTGACACGGAGCCGCAGGCGTTCTTTAATGGCGTCGGGCCGAATGTCGCATCGAATTTCTACAATGACTATCGCCGCGATATCGCGCTGATGAAGAAGGTCGGCCTGAACTCCGTGCGCACATCCATCCAGTGGACGCGCCTCATCAAGGACTTCGAGACGGGCGAGACCGACCCGGATGGCGTCCGCTTCTACAACGATGTCATCAATGAATTCTTGGAACAGGGCATCCGCCCCATCCTGAACCTTCATCACTTCGACCTGCCCATCGAGCTTTACGAGCGGTATGGCGGCTGGACGTCGAAGCATGTTGTCGATCTCTTCGCGCTGTTTGCGAAGCGTTGCTTCGAGCTTTTTGGCGACCGCGTGAAGGACTGGGTCACGTTCAACGAGCCGATGGTCGTTGTCGAGGGCGAATATCTCTACGAGTTCCATTATCCGAAGCTCGTCGATGGCAAGAAGGCCTGCCAGGTGCTCTACAACCTGAACCTCGCGTCCGCGAAGGCCATCCAGGCGTTCCGCGAGACGGACTGCCCGAAGCTCGGTGGCCGCATCGGCATCGTGCTGAACCTCACGCCGGCCTATCCGCGCTCGGACAGCCCCGAAGACATCGCGGCGGCGAAGTTCGCTGAAGATTACAAAAATAATTCGTTCCTCGACCCGGCCGTGCATGGCACGTTCACGGAGAGCCTGGTCAATCAGCTCGAGAAGGATGGCGTGCTCTGGACATCGACGCCCGAAGAGCTCAAAATCATCAAGAACAACACGGTTGACTTCCTCGGCATCAACTACTATCAGCCGTTCCGCGCCAAAAAGCGCGAGACGCCGTTTGACGAGAGCCGCGGCTGGCTGCCTGAGAAGCATTTCGAGAACTACGAGATGCCGGGGCGCCGCATGAATCCGTATCGCGGCTGGGAAATCTATCCGAAGGCCATCTACGATATCGCCATCAACGTGCGCGACAAGCTTGGCAACATCCCGTGGTACATCTCCGAGAACGGCATGGGTGTCGAGGGCGAGGAGAAGTATCGCAACAAGGACGGCTTCATCGAGGACGATTACCGTATCGACTTCATCAAGGAACATCTCGGCTGGCTGCACAAGGCCATGAAGGAAGGCTCGAACTGCTTCGGCTACCATCTCTGGACGCCGATTGACTGCTGGTCGTGGTCGAATGCCTACAAGAACCGCTACGGCCTCATCGCGCTCGACCTCGTGACGCAACAGAAGACCATCAAGAAATCGGGCTATTGGATGCACGATGTCATCGCTAATCATGGGTTTTGAACATGATTTGTCGAATCATAACAAACGCTGAATGGTAATTTATACAGGTTCCATGTATAATAGGGGATGATATTGAATCCGAAAGAAGGTACGTGCATGTTAAAATACGAAGCGATAGCAAATGAACTTCGTCAGAATATCATGAACGGTGTTTATGCGCCGGGCCAGCAGCTCGCGCTTGAGAAAGAGATGTGCGAGCAGTACGATGTCAGCCGCATCACCATCAAGCGCGCCGTCGATGAGCTCGTCAAGCAGGGGCTTGTCGTCAAGCGCCGCGGCTCGGGTACGTTCGTCAAGTCACTCGAAGACCAGGATGTCAAAGAGCTCAGCATGGCGAACCAGTTCAATGGTTTTGCGGCGACATTCAAGGGGCATGATGTCTCGACAGAGGTCGTGAAGTTCGACATCGTCCATCCCGAGGCCGAGGTTGCGGCAAAGCTCCAGATGAGCGTCGAGGATTTCATCTACGACATCATCCGCGTGCGTTTCTGCGATGGCAAGCCCATCGTCGTGGAGTACACGCAGATGCCG
>ONJV01000269.1 GCA_900318215.1 uncultured Veillonellaceae bacterium | reverse complement strand
GTGCGCTTGATGAGCTCGATGGGGTGGCCCTTTTCGTCGAGCTTGACCTTGACTTCCGGAATCTCGAAGTCGATGGAGCCGCGCGCATGGCGCTTCGCCTTCATGATGTGGCGAAGCTCTTCAAGCGTTTCGAGCATCGGCAGGATGTCTTTCTGGCGCTCGATTTCCTCGGGGTCTTTGTCGACGAGGACGCGGTTGACAATGTTATAGGTAAGACGGCGGTAGACGTGGATGACGGCCGGGACAATCTCGTAGCTCGTGATCTCGCCCTCGGGGCTCACCTGCATCTCGCAGGCCATCGAGAGGCGGTCAACGCCGGCGTTGAGGCTGCAGATGCCGTTCGAAAGCGCGAACGGAAGCATCGGGACGACGCGGTCGACGAGGTAGACGCTCGTGCCGCGCTCATACGCTTCTTTGTCAAGCGGCTCGCCCTCGCGGACGTACCACGAGACATCGGCGATGTAGACACCGAGAAAATAGGAGCCGTCGTCGTTCTTTTTGACGTAGACGCCGTCATCAAAGTCCTTCGAATCGTCGCCATCGACCGTGACAATCGTCAGATCGCGGCGGTCGCGGCGGCCTTCGTATTCGTCCGGCGAAGGGTTCTGCTCGATGTGGTCGGCGATGTCCTGCACTTCTTCGGGGAACGCTTCAGCGAGCTCGTACTGGCGCATGACGGCGAGCACATCGACGCCCGGATCGCCTTTCTGGCCGAGCACTTCGACGACCTTGCCTTCGGCATTGTGGCGGGCTTCCGGCCATTTCGTGATTTCGACGACGACCTTGCTGCCCGTCTTCGCGCCGTGGAACGCTTTCTTCGGCACGAAGATGTCGCTGTTGAGCTTCGTATTGTCCGGCGAGACGAAGCCGAACGTCTTGCGGCTGTCAAACGTGCCGACAATGCGCTCGTTCGCGCGCTCAATGACGCGGATGATTTCGCCTTCGCGCGAGCGGCCCTCTTCCTCCGGCGGCGTGACGCGCGCGATGACGCGGTCGCCATGCATGGCCGTCGCAAGGTGAACGCCCGGGACGAAGACGTCCGTGTCCTCATCCGTCTCCTTGATGTCCGGGATGATGAAGCCGAAACCTTTTGCCGTCATCGATAGGCGTCCGACGACGAGGTGCATGCGCTCCGGCGTGCCATAGAGGTCGCTGCGGTTCTTGATGAGGCGCGCTTCCGTCTCCAGCGCCTCCAGCGCGGCCGGGAACGCCACGAGTTCCTCGCCCTCGAGCCCCATGCCCTCGGCGATGTCTTCGGACAGCATCGGCCGGTCGGCCTCTTTTACGAATGTGTAGATCCGTTCTTTTAAATCGAGTTCCATAAAAATCCTTTCAATGCATTCAAACTTCAGCCTCCCTCTCAGAGGGAGGGGGACCGCGAAGCGGTGGTGGGAGTGTCGGAGGTAGGGAAAATGATTCCTATCGATTGTGTTCTGCGAAGGATTCGCTGGTGTGATTCCTCCGACAGTACAATCCAGCGCATCCTATCGTCCTACCTTCGACACTCCTTCAGTCGCCTTCGGCGCCAGCTCCCTCTGAGAGGGAGCCTTTCAAATCCGTTTCTGTCTTCTTCCGATGGAAATGCCATTTTCCCGCCAGGAATTTCGCCGTCGCGGCGAAGACCTTGTCGCGTTCGCAGTCGAGCGGCAGCAGGTGGCCTGACCGCCTGAGGTAGAGGATTTCCTTTTTGGCTGATGCGATGTGCTCATAGAGGTATCCCGCGCTCTTGACATCGGCCGTATGATCCTGGAGGCTGTGGAGAATCAGCGTCGGACGGTCGACGTTTTTCAGCTGTTCCGTCATGGTGTGAATCAGGCCAAAAAGCTCATGCACGGAGACGAGCGGCATCGTCAGATACGTCTCATTGACGGCCTTGGGGACTTCCTTCATCGGCTTGCGGCGCTTCGGCACATAGCGGCCGCGGCAGAATTTCAGAGGCGGCAGGCGGTCGGCACCGCGTTCGGGCGCGATGAAGACCGGCGTCGCAAGGCTCACGATGCCAGCCCGCGAGCAGCGCATAGCCGTCGCGCGCAGAGTCGAGCCAGTCCTCGGCCGTCTGGCGGCTGAGGTCTTCCTCATTCGTGCCATGCCCCGCGAGCCGCGGCGCGAGCACTGTGAAACCCTGCCGCGCGAGCGCCCGCCCGAGGAGCAGCAGGTCCGCTGGGCATCCCGTGAAGCCGTGCAGCAGCAGCACGCCGTGCGGGCCGCCCGGGATGAAGAAGGGTTCTGCACCTTTCTGGATCATGCGGTTTCCTCCTCCCTGCACATACAAGAAAAAACGCCCTCCCCTGCCACAGCAAGAAAGAACGCTTTTTCGTCACGATGTCATGCGGGCAATCACGATGGTGATGAGGGCGAAGAGGATGGCGAGCACGACGGTCACGCGAGCGAGCAGCGCGTCCATGCCGCGTGCCTTGCTCGAAAAGACCGTTTCCGCGCCGCCGCCGAGGCCGCCCATGCCGTCCGATTTCGCTTCCTGCCCGAGCACGGCCGCGATGAGCGCGATGCAGACAATCGCGTCGAGTATCATCAATAAGGTCAGCAAACCTATGCCTCCTGTTCTTGTGGTAGAAGTTACAGTTTATCTTATCACAAAGGGTGCAAGTATGGCAAGAAAAAAGAACGTTGCGGATACGCACGCCCCCAAAGGCCCCTTCCTTGAGGGGGCTGTCAGCCGCAGGCTGACTGGGGGAGTAGTTGGAAGCACGATACTAACAATGTTATGGGCAAAACAAAAGCACCTCGCTGAATGTAGAGGTGCTTTCGTTGCAACGTGCGATTTGTCAGGCTGGAGCATCCTACTACTCCCCCCGCCGCTTCGCGGCCCTCCCCCCTCAATGAGGGGGGCTAAGAATAAAAAGATGCTTTGCAACCTGCAAGTGAAGGGCAGAAGGTTGTGTTCAGATCTGGTACACGCGAATCATGTTCGTGTTGTTGCCGACGCTCGTCTTGCTCTGGAGCTTGATGCCGGACGTGATGATCGTCGTGTCGCCGCGCTTGAGCGTGCCCTGCTTGACAGCTGCGGAGACGGCGTTGCTGATCATCTCGTCAACATCCTTCCACTGCGTGCCGAGAATCGGATAGACGCCCCAGCGGAGATTCAGCTGGCGGACGACCTTTGCATCCGGCGTGTAGGCGACAATCGTCGCTTTCGGACGATAGCGCGAGACGACTTTCGTCGTGTAGCCGCTGACGGTCGGCGTGATGATAGCCGGGACGTCGAGCTCCCAAGCCATCTGCACCGTTGCATGCGCCACGGCGCGCGTGCGGGACTGCAGGTGCTCGATGCCGCGTTCAACGAAGAGCTCCTTGTACTCGAGCGAGCTCTCGATGCGCTGCGCGATGCGGTTCATCGTCGAGACTGCCTCGACCGGATAGTCGCCGGAAGCCGTCTCGCCGGAGAGCATGATGGCATCCGTGCCGTCGAGGATGGCGTTGCCAACGTCAGAGACTTCGGCGCGCGTCGGACGCGGATTCGTCGTCATGGACTCGAGCATCTGCGTTGCGACGATGACCGGCTTGCCAGCCTTGTTGCACTTCTTGATAATCTCTTTCTGAATGAGCGGCACGTCTTCCGCCGGGACTTCGACGCCGAGGTCGCCGCGCGCGACCATGATGCCGTCGGAGACTTCGAGGATGTCATCAAAGTTCTTGACGCCTTCGAGGTTCTCGATTTTCGGCACGATCTCCATGTGGCCGTTGTGCTCCTCGATGAGCTTGCGAATGGCGAGCACGTCCTCCGGGCGCTGGATGAAAGAAGCAGCAACAAAGTCCATATCCTGCTCGCAGCCGAAGATGATGTCTTTCTCATCCTGCTCGGAAATCGGCGGCAGGCCGAGGCTGACGCCCGGAGCAGCAACGCGCTTCTTCGTGGACATCTTGCCGTCGTTCTGGATCGTCGTGATGATGTCCTTGCCACGGATCTCGTCGACCTTCAGCGCGACGAGGCCGTCGGAGAGCAGCAGCGTGTCGCCCGGCTTCACTTCCGTATAGAGGCCCTTGTGGTTGACGGAGACATGCGTCTCGTCGCCCGGCGTCTCGTCATAGGTCAGCGTGAACTGCTTGCCCTTTTCCAGCATGACGCTGCCGTTCTTGAACTCGCCGAGGCGCATCTCCGGGCCTTTCGTGTCGAGCACGAGCGAGATGACTTTGCCAGCCTTCTTCGCTGCCTCGCGAACCATGTTGATGCGGCGGAGGTGCTCCGCATGATCGCCGTGCGAGAAATTGAAACGGGCCAGATTCATGCCGTTTTCAATGAGCGCGTCAACCACGCCCGGCTTCTCCGTCGCGGGACCCTGCGTGCAGATGATTTTCGTCTTCTTTAACATGTCATACCTCCACAGTTCTAAAATCAGTTTCAGTTTCGTTGCCTTTATCGTAACACTCTTTCGGCGGACAAGTAAAGAGGTTTTCGGCGTATTTTGGAAAAAATTTGCAGGAAGTTCGGGTTCTTTCTTATTGGTTCTGATTGCGTGTATACAAAAAGCAAAAATGGGCTTCCTTTGTAGTGAAAGTTACAAAGCGACACGCAAACTTCAGCCTCCCTCTAGAGGGAGGGGGACCGCGAAGCGGTGGTGGGAGTAGTTGGATGCGATAGCCGGACGAAATTTTACGTCATATCTAAAGTCCTTTAGCTGCAATGAGCATCTTGTCCGGCTTCAGCACCCTACTACTCCCCCCGCCGCTCACGCGGCCCGTCCCCCCTCTGGAGGGGGGCTGGCACTCAAGAGACGCTCACATAGTGCCGAGAATGCTAGAGGGGGGCTTGCACCGATGGGATGTTCACCTATTTCCCAAGATTGCTGCGATGGCAGCGCCCGTGCCGGAGGCGTCCTTTTCGAGCGTGAAAGCAAGACCAGCCGCTTCTGAAGGGGAGAGAAGTTTTTCCAGGGCGAGGCGCATTTCCTGTTCGACGCCGGGCATGTGCTCGAAGACGGAGCCATCGATGGCGAGGGGCTGGGGCGGGATGGCGGAGAGATGGTCATCATCCGCACGGTGGCGCAGGACGGCGGCGAGGGTCATGGCGGCGAGGCGGGCGGAGCGGCGAATCAGGGCACGGGCGATGCGCTGCTCCGCTTTCGTGCCCTGATTCGCGAGGCGCGAGACATCTTCGCCCGTATACGCTGGCAGTTCTGCGAGGTGGTCGCCATCGCGCACGATGCGGCCGAGCAGTTCGCCGAGGTAGCGGCCCGAAATCATTTTTTCGAGCTTCTGCGCGCCGGGCTTCGCGCTCTCCGCATCAAGCGCCTTGTCATAATCGTTCTGCGGGAAATGGCCGTAGCTCCCCGACTCGATGTTGTAGACCATCGGCGGACGTTCGCCGCCGAACGTTTCGAGATAGCAGCTGTTGAAGCCTGTCGCATAGATCGTGCCGATGGCGGTCCCCGGTGCGCGGAACGCGGCCGCGAGCAGCACGGCGACCGTGTCGTTGAGGATGGCCGTCGGCGTGACGGCGAGCCCTTTGCGGCGCAGGGCTTCTTCGAGCAGCGCGTTCACCATCTCGCCCTCGACGCCAGGCACGGCGATTTCCTTTGACCAGACAATGAGACGCGCGTCGCGCAGCTTTTCCTGATGCGTGCCGTAGGAGAACGTATGGCCGAGCGGCAGCGCAGCGTCCTCCCCTGCAAACACGCTGGCCACGAGCTCTGCGAGGAAATCGAAGAGTTCGCCGCGCGAGGTGTCCTTTGTCGTGACGTCATACGCCCCCGCCTTGCGCAGAGGCCGCGCGACCTGCCGCACGACGTGCAGACCGTCCTCTGCAAGCTCGACGAGCGAGGCGCGTACATTCGTGCCGCCGAAGTCGAGCGCAAGCGCCTTGCCGCGCTCTTTGCCGCTCGGCAGCGCGACGTAGCACGGCTCCATGTAGAGCGTCGACGTTGCCGGGTCATCGAGGCCGCGCGCCATCTCCTCCATGAAGTCTTCCATGCCGCGGCGGAGCTCTTCGTCCGTCACTTCGAACATCTTTGCGATGTCCTCAGAAAATTTTTTCTCCATTTTCGTCAAAACCCCTTAACTTTTCCCGATTTCATC
>ONJV01000317.1 GCA_900318215.1 uncultured Veillonellaceae bacterium | reverse complement strand
GAATTTCTGCGTCGTGATGCCGACGACAAGGAAGATGATGATGAATGCACCAAGATCCATGCCGAGTGCGGAGATGAACGAGAGCGAGAGCAGCCAGTTATCCGGCGAGATGCCGAGCGTCGGCAGGACGTCACTCACGCAGGCGAACGCGGAGTTTGTCGGCGTGCCGGCAGCACCGAACGGCACCGGCGTCGAGTTCAGGGCCATCGGCGGGAAGCCGAGTCCGATGAGGAGCGGCGCCGCGATGGCTGCCGGCGTGCCGAAGCCCGCAGCGCCCTCGATGAAGCCGCTGAACGCGAAGCCGATGATGATGAGCTGGATGCGCGCATCTTCGGTGATGCCGTTGAACATGCCTTCGATGCGGCGCATCGCGCCCGCCTCTTTCAGCATGTTCATCAAGAGGATGGCGCCGAAGATGATGAGCAGCGTGTCGATGGATCCGAGGAAGCCGGTGACGGTGTAGGAGACGATGTGCTGGACATCCATCTGCCAGTAGAAGAGGCCAATGATGACGATGGAAAGCCATGCGATCGGCAGTGCTTTCTTCGCCGGGACGTTGAGACCGACTGTCATGACGATCGTCAACAGGATCGGGATTGCTGCGATGAGCGCGAGCATGAGATCAACTCCTTCTCTTGTGTGGAAGATTACCCATATGGAGAAGCGCGGAAAAACGGCCGCTGCCTCCCGCTAGCCTGCTGGATGCAAGCTTTCTAAAGAGTCCGTCGAATGAAACAATTTCATTATACGTTATAAACGGGAGCAACGTCAACTGAAAAATACAAAATAATATGGAAAATCATGCGAAATTCGAAAAACAGGTCTTTCGGGCAAAAAAAGCTCCCCTGGACGGGGAGCGGAAAAAGCAGAATGTTATTTCACGAACGCCTGGCCGAAGTAGACGATGAAGCCCATCGCGATGATGAACGGGACGTAGATTTTCGCGGCGAAGTGCAGCAGGCGGCCGTCGCAGCCCGGTGCGCCGATGGCGCCGATGGCGATGGCGATGCTCTGCGGCGAAATCATCTTGCCTGCGCAGGCGCCCGTCGCATTCGCAGCCGCGACCCAGGCCTGCACGGACGGGCCTGCGCCGATGGCGAGCGCCGAGTCCGTCTGCAGTTTGCCGAACAGCACGCACGACGACGTCGCCGAGCCCGTGATGAACGTGCCAATCGAGCCGATAAAGGCTGCGATGGCCGGATACGTCGTGCCCGTCGCCGCGACGGCCGTTTCGGCGATGGCATGCGTCATGCCCGCGTAGCCCATGACTTTCGCCGTCGCGATGACCGCGATGATTGTGAGCATCGTGTAGCGAAGGTCATAGACCGTCTTGCCGAGCGTCCGCATCATCATCGAGAGCGACGCGCCCTGCACATGGCCGCCGAGGAAGGCCGCCAGCAGAATCAGCACGCCCGGCGTCGCGACCCAGGTGAACGTGTACGGCGCACCGCCCGGGCCGTCGTAAATCAGCACGGAGGACTGGATGGCCGTCAGCGGATCGTGGATGACGGGCAGGAGCTTCGACGTGGCGAGCAGCAGCAGGAAGATCAGGATGAACGGCAGCCAGGCGACGAGGCCGGAGCGCAGCGTAATCGGCGCAGCTTCGGCGTCTTTCGCGTCAGCTGCTTTCGTCATGGCATAGGCAGGGTCATTCACCGGGAATTTCTTTGCATAGGCGACGATGGCACCCATCGTCACGATGGCACCGGCGACGACGGCGAGGTCAGGGCCGATGAAGTACGAGATGGCGAGCTCCGGCAGCAGGAACGAAAGAGCCGAGAGCGCGCAGAGCGGCATCATGCCCGAGAGCGCCTTGAGCGAACCGCCCGCCACGATTGTCATGAGGAATGGGCAGAGCAGCGTCAGCGGTGCGAGCTGGAGCGCCGTGTAGATGGCGAGCTCGCTCGAAGAAATCGACGTGAGGCCGCCGAGCGTCACGAGCGGGATGCCGATGGAGCCATAGGCCGTCGGCACGGAGTTCGCGATGAGGCAGACGGACGCTGCGAGTACGGGCGGGATGCCGAGGCCCGCGAGCATGCCAGCCGGGATGGCGATGGCCGTGCCAAAGCCCGCCATGCCTTCGAGGAAGCCGCCGAAGCCCCAGCCGATGAGCAGAATCAGCACGCGGCGGTCGGACGAC
>ONJV01000135.1 GCA_900318215.1 uncultured Veillonellaceae bacterium | reverse complement strand
CGTATCTGCTATCTCGAACTGCTCATCGCCCTCGTTATCGTTTTCCTTGCCGGTGTATTTGCTTTCATGGTCACCTATACCCGTGGAAACTCCTGCGGATATCTTGGTGGCTGCGATCTTCACTATACCGTCACGGAAACTTTTGGTTTCACGGGAAGATACTGTTATACCCGCAAACGGCAGGAAAAGTCTGTAAGCACACAGTACCTGACAAAGCTGTCTTTCACCAACATCCATGTGGTCTATCTTGTCATTATTTACTATCGGGCGAAGTCTCGGACATGAGAGGGATATCTCAGCATGAGGGTACTTCCTCTGCAGATAGTACATATGCAGTCCCGTAGCCAGTGCGTCCTTTCTGAAATCGGAAAGTCCCAGCAGCGCCGAGCCGGCAATACCACGCATACCGCCCATAAGTGCTCTCTCCTGTGCTTCAAAACGGTAAGGCCATACGCGCTTGTGTCCTGCAAGGTGGAGAGTTTCGTACTTGACATTATCATAAGTTTCCTGAAAAACGGTGACATAGTCCACTCCGCATTTGTGGAGATATTTGTAATCTTCCACGTTCACGGGATATATCTCAACGCCAACCATACGGAAATACTTCCGCGCCAGTTTGCAGGCTTCACCTATATACTTTACATCGCTCATGCTCTTGCTTTCGCCTGTGAGGATAAGTATCTCCTCCATGCCGCTGTCTGCAATTACTTTCATCTCATGCTCGATCTGTTCCATGTTCAGTTTCATACGGCGGATATGGTTGTAGCAATTGAATCCGCAGTATACGCAGTAATTCTCGCAGTAATTAGCGATGTACAGCGGTGTGAACAGGTAAACCGTGTTGCCGAAATGCTTTCTGGTCTCAACACGTGCACGCTCAGCCATCTGTTCAAGGAAAGGTTCTGCAGCAGGAGAAAGCAGTGCCTTGAATTCCTCAACGCCGATAGTCGTTTTCTGTAATGCGCGTGAAACATCAAGTGCTGTATATGCATTGTAGTCGTAGCTGTCGAACTGTGTCATTACCTTTTCGAGTATATCACTTTTTATCTGCTCCTGACCTTCCATATATTTCATGTGGTCGGTACGGCAGGAGGGATCATTTTCAAGCTTGTGCTTGCGTTTTAATGCTTCTTCGGAAAGTCCCTCGGAATCAAACAGAAAATTATTTTCCATCGTATCCACCCCTTAGTCTCTCAGAAATCCAGTAAGTGTATCGGAAGGCGATGCACCTCTTACAAGCACTCGTCCAAGACCCGAAAGGTAAGCCTGTCTTCCTGCTTCTATGGCTTTGCGGAAAGCGTCAGCCATCATCGGCAGGTCGCCCGCAGTTGCAAGTGCGGTGTTGGACATTACAGCCGCCGCGCCCATTTCCATAGCTTCGCAAGCCTGCGAGGGTCTGCCGATGCCTGCATCAACGATGATGGGCGCATCGATTTCGTCAATGAGAATCTGGATGAATTCCTTTGTCACAAGTCCCTTGTTCGATCCGATGGGTGCCGCGAGCGGCATGACGGCCGCCGCGCCCGCATTCACGAGATCACGCGCCACATTGAGGTCGGGATACATGTATGGCAGGACGACGAAGCCTTCTTTCGCCAGCGTTTCCGTCGCGCGGATCGTCGCCTCGTTGTCGGGCAGCAGATACTTCGTATCGCGCATGATTTCGATTTTGACGAAGTCGCCGCAGCCGAGCTCCCGCGCAAGATGCGCGATGCGCACGGCCTCGTCTGCCGTGCGAGCGCCTGACGTGTTCGGCAGCAGCGTCACGCCTTTCGGGATGTAATCGAGGATGTTCTCATGCTCCTTCGTATTCGCGCGGCGCACGGCGCACGTCACGATTTCCGCGCCCGCATCGCGCACGGCCGCCTCGATCAGCGCGAGCGAATACTTGCCCGAACCGAGGATGAACCGCGAGTGAAATTTGTGCCCGCCAATCTCCAAGACATCTTCCTGCTGTTCTTTCATCAGTGTCCTCCTTATCTTCCGCCGCCCATAAAGCAGACAATCTCGACGACATCCCCATCCGCGAGGATCGTCTTTTCATAATCTGCTTTCGGCAAAATCACTTCATTGTACTCTACGGCAACCGCACGGCTGTCATATCCCGCTTCCGCGAGATACGCGGCAACGCTCTTGCCTACCGCCGCGACCGGCTCGCCATTGATTTTCACCATCCGCCTCACCTCTTAAATTCCATCAAAAAAGAGACTGCCCATCTGGACAGTCTCCAATTCGTCTGCTTTTCTCAAGCGATTCCCTACGTTGGCATTATCCAAATCAGGTTCCGGGTCGGCAGTTCCACTGCCCTCTCAGCCTGCTCGGAGACATCAGGAAAATCTCTGCAAGCTCCCCTGCTATGCTGTTGTCTTTTCCATTATAAAGCGAAAACGTATGAAAATCAATGATGACTTTATTCCACAGGTTTCTTGAGCGCATCGAGGCCGGCGAATGCGAAGGCGTGCACGGCTTGATGGAAGGCGGGGTCAGAAAAGATGCGGTGCGGCGTTTCCTCTTTGCGGATGGGAAAAAACTCCTTGAGGTTCAGCAGCAAGATTGGCGCCATCGTGCTGAAGAGGCCGCTGTAGAGCACAGGATCATCGGGCGTGCGGCCGAGGTATTCCGCAAAAATCTGCCGCAGCCATGGAAACTTCGTCGCGGCGAGATGGCGCAAGATGGGCAGGAATGCCTCGGAGTTGCTGAGCGCTTCGTGCATCCAGATCTGGATGGCGCGCGTATCGAGGGCGCTGCGGCCGCCGCGCTCGGTCGACCAGAGGATGAGATGGAAAAACGCTTCGAGCTTCTCGCGTGGCGTGCGGTCGGACTCTGCGATTTCCTGCAACGCCGTCTCGCTGACGATGCGGTTGTGCAGACGGTAGAGCATTTCCTCATAAAGCCCCTCGCGGCTGCCGAAATGGTAGTTGACAGCCGCGAGGTTCGTGCCTGCCATCTGGCAGATTTCCTTGCTCGTGACGGAGGCGAATCCCTTCTTCGCCGTGAGCTGTTCGGCGCAATCGAGCAACTTCTCGCGCGTCGCGCGGCCATCTTCGCGCTGTTTTGTGTCGTTTTTCATCTGTTAAAATCCTCCCTATCATATGGCTCCCTCTCAGAGGGAGCTGTCAGCCGAATGGCTGACTGAGGGAGTCTCACAAAATGGGCGCTCGAGATGTACGATAGCATCTTACGCGGGCAACGTTGCAGCTTTTTCAGCGCCCGCATAAAAAACAATCGAGAATCTCATACTACCTGCTTGTGAGACTCCCTCCGCCCTTCGGGCACCTCCCTCTGAGAGGGAGGCTTCAATTCGTCTTGTGGCGGAACAGCCAGCCTGCTGCCGGAATCGTCACGGCGCCGATCAGGAACATCGGCAGGAAATCCCAGCGCACCTCGAAGAGCGTCGCGCCTTCGAGGTAGATGCGGCGCACGGCGTCGATGGCGAAGCGCATCGGATCGATGTACGTGAACGCCTGCAAGACCTGCGGCATGTTTGCGACCGGCGTCGCCATGCCAGAGAGCAGCGCCATCGGAATCATGAGCACGAGCACGTAGATCAGGACTTGCTGCATGTTTTCCGAAATCGCCGAAATCGAAAGGCCGATGCCCGTCGAGCTTACCATGAAAAAGATGAGCGTCCAGAGAATCGCGGCAAGCGATCCCGCGCAGGGAATCTGAAACCAGAACCGCGCGATGAAGAAAATCGCCACGGCCTGGAAAAGTCCGATGAGCACGGGCGGCACGGCCTTGCCGATCAGAATCTGCGACGGATGAAGCGGCGTCACGAGCAGCTGGTCGAATGTCCCCTGCTCGCGTTCTTTCGCAATCGACATGCCCGCGAGCAGCATGACCTGCGTGAACGAAATCATCGCCATAAGGCTCGGCACGAACCCCCCATTGCGTCTCCTGATTCGGATTATACCATGTGCGCGAAGCAATCGTGATGCCGCCTGCGCCGGTTCTTTCCGCATTCCATGAAGAAACAATCTGGTTCGCGTATCCCGTCGCAAGCCCGGCAATCGAGCTGTTGCGGCCATCGGCGATGACCTGCACGGACGCCTGCCCGCCGCGCTCAATGAGCTCGTCGAAATCCTGCGGAACCACGACGGCGAGCAGGATGTCGCCGGAATCAATGTAATCTGCGATTTCCGCAGGGCTCGTGAGCGTTGCTTCCCGCGTAAACGCCGGTGCCGCATCGATATGCGCCACGAGGTCGCGCGCGAGCGCGCCATGCGATTCGTCAATGACGGCATACGGGACTTCTTCAAGGTTGTAGTTTGCCGCATAGCCGAACAGGAATCCCTGCAGAATCGGCGGAAAAATCAGCATGAATTTCAGGCGCGGGTCTTTGACGAGCGCGATGAGTTCTTTCTGGCAGAGAAAGAACAGCTGCTGCAGATAGAGCCTCATCCTTCCACCTTCTTTCGCGTCAGACGGTAGGCGATGCACATGAAGAGCACGGCGTAGCCGACGAGGATGGCCGTGTCACGCGCAATCAGCGGCCAGTAATTGCCCGCGAGCAGCAGCGATTTCATGAGCTCGAGAAAATACGTCATCGGCAGAAAATGGCTGACGATGCGGATGACGAGCGGCTCGGAGTGTAGGTCGAACATGAAACCCGATAGCATGATCGTCGGCAGGAAGCTGATGATCAGCGACATCTGGCACGCGAGCAGCTGGTTCTTCGTCAGCGACGAAATGACAAGGCCGAGCGAGAGTGCAATGACGAGATAGAGCATGGACTCGCCGAGAATCAGCGCCATCGAGCCGCGCATCGGCAGGTCGTAGAGCACGCGCCCCGCCACGAGGCAGAGCAGCATGCCGCCCATCGCGACGACGAAATACGGCACGACCTTCGCGAAAATAAGTTCGTAAATGCGCACGGGCGTCACGAACAGCGATTCGAACGTGCCGCGTTCCCATTCGCGCGCCATGACCATGGCCGTCAGGAATACGCCGCTCATCGTCAGCACCATCATGAGAATGCCCGGCACGAAGAACCAGGTGCTCGTGTTCGCGTCATTGAACCAGACGCGCGAGACAACTGTCGCCTGCCCGACGCCCGCCGCTGTCGCACGATTCGCCGCCCATGCCAGCACGGCCCCCTGCACATAGCTCTGCGCCGACATTGCCGTCGTCGCGTCGCCGCCATTCAGGATGAGCTGGAGCGAAGCTGTGCCTTTCGCGAGGTTTTCCGTAAACTCATGCGGCACGCGCAGGATGGCCGAGACTTCATGGTTGCGGAGCATCTGCTCAGCTTCGGGCATTTCATGGACAAAGACGGGAGAAAAATATTTCGAACCCTGCGTGAACGAAACCATTGACCGCGCCGTCGGCGACGTGTCCTCGAGCACGACGGCCGTCGGCACATTCTCGACATCGAGCGACATGCCATAGCCGATAATCAGAATCAGCATGAGCGGCAGCACGACGCCCATGAGAATGCTGCTGCGGTCGCGGATGAGTTCGAGGAATTCCTTCCAGACGAGCGCCAGAAAACGACGAATCATGCGGGCTTCCTCCCCTCTTTCGCGAGTTCCGCCCGCGCCTGCTCGACGATGGCGATGAAGATGGCATTCATATCGGCATCGGGCATGTGCATGCGCTCGCGGATTTCCGACGGGCTGCCGAGCACAAGCATTTCGCCATGATCCTGGATCATCATGCGGTCGCAGTATTCGGCTTCGTCCATGAAATGCGTCGTGATGATGATCGTCGTGCCCTTGGCCGAAAGATGCGCAATCTGCTGCCAGAACGAGCGGCGGGCCAGCGGGTCGATGCCGCTCGTCGGCTCATCGAGGAACAGGATTTTCGGCCTATGAATCAGCGCGGCCGCCATCGAAAGGCGCTGCTTGTAGCCGCCCGGAAGCTCGCCCGCCACATGGTCGGCGCGATCCGTCAAATCAAATTCTTCCATGACTTCCCGGATGCGCTGCTGGAGTTCGCGTGCCGGGATGCCATACGTGCCGCCATAGAAGCGCAGGTTCTCGTAGACCGTCAGCTGGCTGTAAAGCGAAAACTTCTGCGCGACATAGCCGATGTTGCGCCGTGCCTCCGTGCGTGCCGTGCGAAGATCGACGCCAGCGACGCTGAGTTTTCCTGACGTCAGCGGCAACAGGCCGCAAAGCATGCGGAACGTCGTCGTCTTGCCCGCACCATTCGGGCCGAGAAGGCCGAAGACCTCGCCGCGATGGACGTCGAAAGAGGTGTGGGAGACGGCCGTGAAGTCGCCGAAATTTTTCACCAAATCACGTACCGTAATATCGACAATGGCTTCATCTGTATCAGCGGAGGCATTTCCTTCGACATTACAATCGATAGAACCTTCCCGTCCTACCTTCGACACTCCCACCACCGCTTCGCGGTCCCCCTCCCTCTGTGAGGGAGGCTGAATATTGCTCGACCGCTTCTCTTCGTCCTCTTTCAGCAAAATCATAACTCAACTTTCCCACCTGCCAACAGCAGGCGAATCGGCATAACATAAGGCATTGCTACCGATAG
>ONJV01000131.1 GCA_900318215.1 uncultured Veillonellaceae bacterium | reverse complement strand
ATTGGATAAGGGCAGCAACGGCGTCCGGGGGCGCGCATGAGGGTCAAGGTCACCAGGTCGAGGAACTCCGAGTGCTTCTACGTGATCAAGTCGGTGCGCGAGGGCAAGAAGACCACCACGAAGGTCGTCGAGCGCCTCGGCACCCGCCGCGAGCTGGAGGCCAGGCTCGGCGAGGGCACCGACGTCGAGGCGTGGTGCCGCGCGCGGGCCGCCGAGCTCACCGAGCAGGAGAAGGGCAGGACGCGCAGGGTGACCAGGACCTACGACCCGACCCGCAGGGTCGGGGGCAGGCGCCTGTACCTGGGCGGCCACGTCTTCGTCGACCGCGTGCTCACCGAGCTCGGCGTCGGCGAGATGTGCCGGCAGATCGCGTCGCGCCACCGCTTCTCCTACGACCTGGAGTCCATACTGCGCGCCCTCGTCTGCTGCCGCGCCGACCGCAAGGTCGCCTGCCTGAAATGGGTCAGCCGCTACCTCGCGAACCAGGACGAGGAGGCGCTCGACCGCAAGACCATCCTCGTGCTCGCGGCCTATGCCAACGGCCTCTGGGGCAGCGACACGGAGGGGCATATCCTGCGCCGCATCGACGGCTGGCTCGAAAACCTCCAGAGACAGCCGGATTTCATCGCAAAGCAGCGGAAGCAGTGGACGGAAGCCATCGAGCTCAAGAAGCCGGACCTCACGAAGGAGCTCGAAGACTACCAATACCTCCCGAAATACAGCCCGACGTGGCCGAAGCTCGTGGACGTCCTTTCCGGCGCGTATCTTCATGAGGAACTCGACGAATATTTCCAGAAAATCTTCGCGCAGCAGAACGCGACGGGGAAGCTGAAGGAGCAGCTCGACGGCGTGCTCGACTCGCTCGTGACAGAATTCGACGATGCCGAACTCAAGTACCGCGAAGGAGAAAAATTCGAGCAGCTCGTCATCGACCATGACGGCGACGAGACGGCGGCTCAGCAGCACATGGAAGTCGCGCAGACCGCGTTCGAGACGCACAAGGACTTCATCCAGCTCCTGACGGATGCCGCGATGAATCCGGAGCTCGCCCATGCCGATGCCGCGACGCAGAAATTCGCCATCGCGCTCTCGCGCGACTGGATTGTCGAAGCCTATCGCGACGTCACCGCCGAGAACCGCAACAAGGTCCCGCAGACCGTCCGGATCGTCCTCGATGATTTCCAGGCCGTCTCGGACGACGGCACGAACGAGACGGCCGTCCTCGCGTCCTTCGACCGATACATCAACGAAGCGCAGGCCAAGGCGATGGAGGGCAGCGAGCTCACGCAGTTTGACGAAGCGTGCAAGTACATCCGCTACATCGCGGCCGTCCTCGCCGTCGTCCTGCTCTTCACGGGCGTCAGCATCCTCGGGGCCATCGGCTGCGTCATCGTCGCCTGGTGGACGCACCGCCGCTACAAGAACAAGAAGCAGGCCTACGACCTCGCGCAGCAGACCGTGCAGCAGCTCGAGGAGCGCCGCAAGACCGGCAAGGAGCTCCTGCGCGCCATCCTCGCCGAAATCGTCGATTTCCGGCAGGAATTCCGCGAAAAAGACGCCGAAGACCACATCGTGCTCGATTTCCTGCAGGGACTCAACCCGGATCAGTTCATCGGCCAGCGCAAGGATGGCGCGCGCCGCGTCGCCGTGCAGAAAGGATGAGCACTATGGAACAGCAAGCATTCCCATCGGCAGCTGCTGCGCCGAAGCAGCCGGAAACTGCGGCTTTTGGCGCCGCAGCACCAGCCGCGGCACCGGCAGCCGCAAAAACTGCAACGCCATTTGCCGCTGCTCAAAAGCCGCAGGCAGCGGCAGCAGCGGAGGAAGAACCGAAAGACCCGCTCGCGACCGGCCTGGCCCCCTGGGACCTCGAGCCGCCGTCCGTCGTCGTGCGCAGAAAGGCGAAAAAGCTATGATGCAGATTCCGAAAGACTACGCGACATGGGTGCCCCTGCTCGACGCGCTGAAGAACCACACGGATGACGAAGCCGTCCTCCAGGCCATGCAGCAAGGGACGCTCGTCTGGCAGGGCGGCGTGGCCGAGCGCTTCTCGAAGCGCCTGCTCGCCGCCGTCAACGGCCGCCTCGACCATGCCACGGACACGTTCCAGAAGCAGCTGGCCCGGGCGCGCGGGCAGGAGGGCGCCATCATCCAGGCGCTCCTGCAGCTGCGCAAGGAGCTCGCTTTCATGCACAAGGCGCTCGCCATCCCCGCCGTCCCCGAAGAGCAGCGCAAGGAATTCCAGAAGCTCGTGACAGACCAGGCGGACAAGATGCAGCAGAGCCTCATGGACTCCGCGAAGCAGGACCGCTCGGGCAAGCTCGCGAGCATCGTGCGCAACCACCCGCTGAACCGTTGATTTTCCCGTTTCCAACCATATGAAAGGACATGTCCGATGCCATCTCTCAAGAAAAGCATGGAACTCCTGCAGCGCTACATGATCGCGCGCATCCCGCTCATCACGCTCCACACCATCGAGCGCACGCGCGTGCTCGATGCGCTGAAGGATGTCGCCGAGGAGCTGAGCCTCTCCATCTTCATCCACACGCTCTCGAAGGGCGTCTACGACCTCCAGACCGGCAAGGTCCTGAACGAAGACAAATCCGTCTACGGCGCGATCGACTTCTTCTCCGAGCAGATGAAGCGCCGCCAGAACCTGACGCTCGTGCTGACCGAGACGCCGGACCTCACAGGCGATTCGAGCGATGCGCGCCAGCTGCTCGACCTCGTGAACCTCGCGAACGAGAACGGCGGCGCCATCCTCCTCTTCACGAACCAGCCGCTCTGGAACCGCCTGCAGCGCACGGGCATGATTGTCCGCGTCGATCTGCCGGACGAAGAGGAGATGTACCCGATCATCAAGGAGTACATCGATGACTACCGCTCCGAAATCCCCATCGAGTGGGAGGACCGCGAAATCCGCGAAGCGGCTTCCATCCTCTCGGGCGTCACGACCATCGAAGCCGAGAACGTCATGGCCGCGCTCATCGCGAAGAAATCCATCACGAAAGCCGACCTCGACGACGTGCGGCAGGCGAAAGACCGTCTGTTCTCCGACATTTCCGGCCTTGAAAAAATCGACGTCGATGACAGCGTCAAGGACGTCGGCGGCCTCGGCGGCCTGCGCGACTGGCTTGACGAGAAAAAGCGCCTGCTCGCGCCTGAAAAGCGCGAGGAGATGCGCGCAAAAGGACTGCGCCCGCCGCGCGGCATCCTGCTCGTCGGCGTGCCGGGCTGCGGCAAGTCGCTCTCGGCGAAATCCATCTCCGCGAGCTGGAAGCTGCCGCTCTACCGCCTCGACTTTGCGACCGTGCAGGGGAGCTATGTCGGCCAGTCCGAGCAGCAGCTCAAGGACGCGCTGACGACGGCCGAGAACGTCTCGCCGTGCATCCTCTGGATTGACGAAATCGAGAAAGGCCTCTCGGGCGCAGGCTCGTCGAACGACGGCGGCGTCTCCACGCGCATGGTCGGCCAGTTCCTCTTCTGGCTGCAGGAGTGCAAGAAGCTCGTCTTCGTCGTCGCCACGGCGAACGACGTCTCCATGCTCCCGTCCGAGCTCCTGCGCCGCGGCCGCTTCGACGAGCTCTTCTTCGTCGATCTGCCGACGGCGGACGAGCGCCGCGAAATCCTCTCGCTCTACATGCGGAAATATCTCGGCGTCTCGTTCGAGGGCGATTTCGCCGACAAGCTCGTCGAGATGAGCGATGGCTTCACGGGCGCCGATCTCGAATCGACGGTGCGTGACCTTGCCTATCGCCAGGTCGCGAATCCCGACTTCGTCCTGAGCGCCGAAAACCTCAAGGCCGCGTTTGAAAACGTCGTGCCGCTCTCGCAGACGAGCCCGGAAAAAATCGAGGCCATCCGCGCCTGGGGCCGCGAGCGCGCCGTCCCGGCTTCCGGGCGCCCCATCGGCGGCGAGCATCCCGTCGCGCGCAAAGAAGGCGTCCGCACGCGCAAAGTCCTCGTTTGAAAGGAGCATCATCATGCCAAGACCCATGCTGAAACGCGAGTCCAAGCAGGAGACGGGCAGCCTCTCGCTCACCTCCATGACGCGCAAGACCACGCACCTCGACCCCGTCGAAATCGACGCGATGCTGCGCAAGAAGCGGTCTGCCGCCTATGTGAAAGCCTGCCAGAACCTCGATGCGGGCGGCCACACGACGAACCAGAAGCAGGTCGCTGCCATCCTCGGCGCCCTGCGCGACGAATTTCCGGAAATCGAGCTCGCTGGCATCTTCCTCGGACTCGTCTCGAAATGCTACCTCGGCGATCCCTACGAAGTCCACACGCTCGACCCTGCAGGCGAAATCATCGAGCATTATAAGAAAGGCCAGTCTCTGCCTGGCGGACTCGAAAAAGCCCGCCACCTCGCTGCGATGGGCAGCTATGCCTTCATCGAAGTCTACACGGACTGCTGCCGCGCCATCGGAGAAGACGGCAGCGTCTCCGTCGTGAAAGGGTGAGGAGAAAAGAGCGTCCACACCGTGCGGACGCTCTTTTTTCGTGTATTCTTGTATACCTGAAAAATCCCATTGACATACCAACTATACATTTTTATAATAGGAGTTACGTAACGTCGTATTCTCAAGCGACGAACAAATGTGTATATTTTGCGGACGACGACGTCCGATGAGGAACGGGCACTCGGGCAGCGAGGAATCTTCGCGGCTCTGCGCTTGTTCGGGCAACGCTGCCTCGTCGTCTCGCGATGTTTCAAGGGAGAGACCGATATGTGCAGAATTGGTTCGATCAAGAGCAAGGTGCCCGTTCAGCCGTCCCTGGCGCTGAAGCTCATGCTGCCGCAGCAGGAGGGGCATGACAACTCGGGCTTTGCGATGGTCATGCAGGATCTTTACGGCATCTTTTCCGGCTACAAGGACAAGCCGCTCCTCTCGATGGCCGTGACGCAGCGCGGCGCGCAGCTCGTGGAAGAGTACATGGACGCGCACAACTTCGTGCAGATTGCAGAGTGGATTCCGATTCCGGACAAGCGCCCGGGCCTCGACATCCAGGCGATGCCGTACTATATTTTCCGCAACTATGACTACCCGGAAGAGACGGCGCACATGACGCAGCGGGAAAAGGAAGACCTGCTGCTCGACACGCGCCTCGCGCTGCGCAAGATTCTCGAGGAGCACAACGCAGGCTTTGTCTACTCGTTCTGGCCCGACGTCCTGACGCTCAAGGAAATCGGCGACCCGGCCGACATCGCGACGTACTTCCACCTCTGGGACGACAATGGCTGCCTCGTGGCGAAATCCATCGTCGCGCAGTGCCGCCAGAACACGAACTACGACATCGTGCGCTACGCGGCGCACCCGTTCTTCCTCCAGGGCTACACGCTCTGCGCGAACGGCGAGAATACGTTCTACACGAAGAACAAGGAGTTCCAGAAATCGCTGCACCGCGGCTACATCGGCTTCGAGTCCGACTCGCAGTGCTTTTTGAATACCTTACATTACGTGCATCACGAGCTGCAGTGGCCGCTCGTCTACTACAAGCACGTCATCACGCCGCTGCCGTTTGATGAAATGCGTGAGCGCGAGGATGCCGACGTGCTTTCCTCCATCCGCCAGAGCCTCGCGAACCTCGAAATCAACGGGCCGAACACGGTCATCGCGGTGCTGCCGGACGGCACGATGATGACGTGCTGCGACAGCAAGAAGCTGCGCCCCGTCGTCGTCGGCCGCACGGACGAGATGGTCGCCATCTCGTCGGAGGTCTGCGGCATCAACGAGATCATGCCGAACCGCGACGAGACGAAAGACATCTATCCGAACGAGCGCGAGATCGTCACCATCGACAACAACCTGGAGGTAGCAAGATGCAAGCAGTAAAGACGCAGGATGTGGGAGTCAACGACCTCCCCTGGAAAATCGAATACGATCCCGAGCGCTGCACGATGTGCGGCAGCTGCGTGGCGAGCTGCTCTTTTAGGGCCATCCACGTCGTGACGAAGCAGCGTTCCATCACCATTTCCGAAGAAGGCGTGCCAAAGCCGAAGCGCACGCACATCGCGCGGCCCGTCATCGAGCAGGTCGCGAGCCTGACGGATTTCTGCCGGGGCTGCGGCATGTGCGAGAAAATCTGTCCGAACCATGCCATCCGCCCCGTGCGCAATCCGGACGGGCGCCGCACGCTGCTGTCGAAGGACAACGGCCCCATCAAGCGCGGCGGCCGCACGAACCTCAATGCGCAGCGCGCGCTCGACTCCATCGTCGTCGGCCGCATCTCGCAGATGACGGACCCGTCGCTCGACGCCGCGCGCCATACGTTCGACATCCGTTCGCCGTTCGGCCGCGTGCTCGACTCGCATGAGCTGCCATTCAAAGTCGTGGACGGCAAGCTCGTCAAGGCCGACCGCACGCCGCCTGTGCAGTGGATCTATCCGCTCATCTTCTCCGACATGTCCATCGGCGCGCTCTCGACGCGCGCATGGGAAGCCGTCGCGCTCGCGGTCGGCTACCTCAACGAGAAATGCGGCCTGCCTGTGCGCATGAGCTCGGGCGAAGGCGGCATGCCGGTCAAGCTCCTCGAGTCGGAATACCTCAAATACTTCATCATCCAGATTGCTTCCGGTCATTTTGGCTGGAACCGCATCATCAAGGCCATGCCGCACATGGTGACCGACCCGGGCGGCGTTCTGATTAAAATCGGCCAGGGCGCAAAGCCGGGTGACGGCGGCCTGCTGCCCGAGGCGAAAGTCGCCGAGCACGTTCAGGCCATCCGCGGCGTCCCGAAAGCGACACTCGCTTCGCCGCCAAACCATCAGGGCCTCTACTCCATCGAGGAATCCGTGCAGAAGATGCATCTCTCGATGAACGCAGCGTTCGGTTTCCGCGTGCCGGTCGCCATCAAGTGCGCGGCGTCGGCGACGTCGGTCTCCGTCTACAACAACCTGCTGCGCGACCCGTACAAGATTTGTGGCGGCTTCTTCATCGACGGCATCCAGGGCGGCACGGGCGCGGCCAACGAGGTTTCGCTCGACCATACGGGCCATCCGGTCGTCTCGAAA
>ONJV01000129.1 GCA_900318215.1 uncultured Veillonellaceae bacterium | reverse complement strand
AGAAGCATCGGAACCTCAGGAGGATGCGGCAGAAGACTGGCTGCCAGATGAGGGTGTGGCTTTTGACGATGCGTATTCCGAACGCGTCAAAGGCCTCACCGATATCCAGCGGTCGCAATACTATGGCAGCGGTCACAGAATAAACTGGCTTGCTATCGAAGGCGCAGAAGATGTGGATTCTGTGGAGCAGCATAGAGGTACTGCATCATCTGCGGCTCCGTCAATGGGGCAAGACGATCAGGCCGGTGACTTGCCTGATGAAGACAGCGAAGAGGCGACGTCGCCGGATGGTATTTGCGCAGGCGAGAAAAATGCACCGCGTCTTCCGAAGAAAACGATTCAGGCACTTGACATCAAGGAAAATGATGATGTCATGGACTATGAAGTGTCCGAAAAAAATCGGATTGGCATTCTGACGAACGGCTGCTTGAACGATGGCATCCATCTGCTGGATTATCAGCAGCAGGGCGTGCAATGGATGTTTGCCGATTGGGAGCATGGCTTCAACGGCGTATTGCTGGCTGACGACATGGGGCTCGGCAAGACGCTCCAGACGCTCACTTTCCTTGCGGCGCTCAAGAAGGATGATGCGGCACGGCATAAGCCTGTCTTGATTGTGGCACCAATTGCGCTCTTGCGAAATTGGCAGAACGAATACACGAAATTCATTAACGAGGGGATTTTTCGCGACGTTATCCCGTTGCACGGGGCGGCACTCCGCGATTTTGCGACGGGTGATACGACGCCGAATGGGAAGAAGAAATTACAGCTGCATGCGCTCGAGGACACGATTGCCCTGACGACGTACGAGACGCTGCGTGATTATCAATTTTCCTTTGCGGAAGTCTCGTGGGGCGTCATTGTCGTCGATGAAGCACAGAAAATGAAAAATCCGACGACGGGCGTCACGAAGGCTATCAAGGCGATGAAGTACGACTACGCAATCTGCCTGAGCGGCACGCCCGTCGAAAATTCCTGGGTTGATCTCTGGAGCATCATGGACTTTGTGCAGCCAGGGAAATTGAAAGATCTGCGCTGGTTCAAGGATACTTTCGTCAACCGTTTGGCGGACGAAGACTTCGATACGATTATCCAGCTCGGGCGGAAGTTGAAATCCGCTCTGCATCCGTTGTTCCTGCGGCGCATGAAAAAGGACAAGTTGCAAGGGCTGCCGCAGAAGCATGTCCATGAGTGCCGGGAAGAGATGCCAGACTATCAAAAGAATTGTTACCTGTCCATTCTTGCGCTCGCGAGTCGTCAGGAAATGCATCCGCTTGTAGTTATCGCGCGTCTGCGGGACATTTCCCTGCACCCTGATCTCAGCACGAAACGCGTCGATGCATTTTTCAAGATGGAACCGGATGCAATCATCCAGCAGTCCGCGCGTCTCATCAGTACGTTCCGCATTCTCGACGATGTACGAGCGCAGGGCGAGAAAGCGTTGATTTTCTTGGTCAGCAAGAAAATGCAGGCGATTCTCAAGTACATCATCGAACAAAAATATGGTATGAAGCTTTTGCCAGCAGTCAATGGTTCGCTAAACGGGCAGGCACGCCAGCGCATCGTTGATGCGTTTGAGGAATCGACGGGCTTTGATGTGCTGATTCTCTCACCTGAAGCGGCCGGTGTTGGCTTCACAATTACGTCGGCGAATCATGTCATCCATCTCAGCCGCACATGGAACCCGGCGAAAGAAGACCAGGCCACGGATCGTGTCTATCGTATCGGGCAGAAGCGCGATGTTCATGTCTACCTGCCAATGGCCTGCCACAAAGCATTTGGCGAAGGAGGCAGCTTTGATGAGAAACTGAATGAACTCCTGAAGTTCAAGCGCAGGCTCAGCGAGAATGTGCTATTTCCGACAGGCGATAGCCAGAAAGATGGATTCCGTCTCTATGACGATCTCACGAAAAACAGTATGGCCTCACAGGACGCATACTGCTGGCACATCGAAGACATTGACAACATCAGTGGTGATGCGTTTGAGGAAGTTGTAACGGAACTGTATAAAAATATGGATGGCTATCAAGCGGAAAAAACGCAGCATAGCAATGATTACGGCGTAGATGTCGTCGTTACGGAAGAGAGCGGTCGTTCCGGCCTGCTCATCCAATGCAAGCACAAAGAAGATCCAGCATCTTCCGCTGGAAAGAACGGCGTGCAGGAAGTCAGCGCTGCGGTTCCGTATTACGAAAAGTTATATCAGGGCTACACATTTCAGGCGGTTGCTCTGACGAATGCTCAGAGCTTTTCGCCAGGTGCGCGGACGCTAGCTTCGGACAATCACGTGCAGTTAATCGACAGGAACAGTCTCGTGCAAATGTTGCGTGAGCATCCCATCGTGAAGAATTGCTGAATTCGTACAGAAACAGAAAAGCAAGACGTTGAATTGAAAACATGTTCTGACATACAAAACGGGACAGCCCCGAATCGCGGCTGTCCCGTTTTGTAGTGCATCAAAGCTTGTGAGAAAGTATCAGATTATCCGTTCCTTCCACTCCGTAATCGTCCGATCCTCCGGCGCATAGCAGAAGTTGATGCCGACGGCATGGATGGTCTGGCCTTTTTCGCGGGCGGGACGGAGGTACTTTTCGGCGTAGGCTTTTTCGCTGATCTGGGCGAGGGCGGCGTCTGCTGTCTTGTGGAGCTTGAACTCCATGATGTAGAGATGCTTTCCCGCGTCGAGCACGGCATCGATGCGGCCTTTGTTCGTTACGACTTCTGTCAGGATGTCCATGCCGCAGAGGCGGCAGATGGTGTAGATGATGGACTGATAGTATTTTTCCGCCTTGATCTGGATGTCGTAGGGGAGGCCGGCGAAGAAATCCTTCCAGACGTCCACCATATCTTCTGTGCGGCCGTTTTCTGCGGCTGAGAGGAGTTCATAGAGGTACTTTGTCGGACGGCGTGGAGCGGTGTAGGCACTGAGGAGTTCTCGCGCAAAGGAATAGGCGACTTCATGATTCGGGAAACGCATCTTGAAAAGGCGTTCTGGAAGTGTGGCGGCAAGCTGGTCGACGGTCAGATACCCTGTTTGGAAAAGCAGGTCGAGGATGCGCTCGTCCTCAACTTGTGTGCCTGCAAGTTCAGCGATGTCGAACGTATCCAGATAACTTTCGGAGAGCAACGTACCATCGATGTCAGGAACGGTCAGACAATTGCGCTTCAGGAGATTTACGAGAAACGTTGGCGTTCCTGTCTCAAACCAAAAATTTTTAAAGGTATGATGATTGAGGAAAAATTTTCCGATTGAAATGGGATTGTAGACCGTTTCTGCGTTCTCCGAAAAACGAAAGCCGTCATACCAGAGCTTGATTTCCGTGAGGAGTTCAGTGCGGTTGAGGAGGCCGTCCTTGCTTAGAACAGCGTGGACGCCATCTTTGACAGCCGCATCCAGCCAGGCAGAGAAGTTTGCTTCGAGCTCTTGCTGCGTGTAGCCGAACATGCAGGCGAATTCTGGACGCATGGTGATGTCCGTCAAGTGATTCAGCTTGCTGAAGACGGAGAGTTTTGCAATCTTTGTCACGCCCGTCAAAAATGTGAAGCGCAGGATGGGTTCGGCTCCTTTGATGATCTGATAGAATGACGAAAGGAAATTGCGGTAGAGTTCCGCATCCTTGGCGTTGTCCAGATGCTCAAAGACCGGCTTGTCGTATTCATCGATGAGGAGGACAACTTCCGTGTCCGTTTTGTCATAGAGTGCGCGGATCAGCTTGTTGAAAAGCAGAGCAGGATCGTCATCCGTGAGTTTCAGTCCGTAACTTTTTGCAATCTCTTCCAGCTGGTAGCAGAGCGATTTCTGCAGCTGCGGCATCGTGTCCATGACGCATTGCGTGAAGTCGATATGGATGACGGGATGCACCTGCCAGTCGTAATCGGCGCTGCCGAGGTACAGCCCGTCAAAGAGCTCGCGCCGGCCGCGGAAGACGGCTTCGAGTGTCGAGATGGTCAGGCTCTTGCCGAAGCGGCGCGGGCGGGCGCAGAAGAACTGGCCTTTTGTGACTTTGAGCAACTTGTAAATGTAAGCGGTCTTGTCGACGTAGAGGCAGTGGTTTTTGATGAGGTCGGAAAATGTGTAGACCGAGGTCGTGATTTCTTTCAGGTTCGTCGTGTCCATCGCGCGTCAAGCCTTCCTTTCTGCAGAGGATTCGTTCTGTCTCTGATTATATCTTGCCTGTCGAAAGATTGCCAGAGCCATCGTCATGGACTTTTTCAAATTTTTTTCATGAAAGCAGGAACCTTCCTACAAGAAAGCGAATTATACCCAAAAGGATAGGAAGTATGTAGAATACCATGGGAAGTATTCAGATAGAGTGGAGAAGGGAAGCGGTTTCATGAAAATCCGGCAGAAGTTTTTTGTCCTTGCGGCGCTCGTTGGCGTCATTATGGCGGTCATGTCGTGCGTGGGCTACTATGTGGCGTACAGCAACCTCGAGCAGAGTGTCGAGGGCGAGCTCAGTGCGACGGTCAGCGCCGAGGCGCAGGGGCTCGATGGATGGATTTACGGCAAGTCGGAGTATGCCGTCGCGGCGGCGGAGGTCATGCCGACGGTCGGCAACAAGGGCGACATCGCAACGATGCAGTCGCTCCTCAAGATGGTTTCCGGGGACAAGGAGATCGTCGGCCTCGTCAATGCGACGGAGACCGGCACGTTCGTCTCGGCGAAGAAAGACAACACGGGCAAGGTGAACCCGCAGGAGCGCGGCTGGTACAAGCAGGCGAAAGCAGCGAACGGCAAGCTCTCATTCACCGAGGTCTACAAGGACTCGACGAATGGCAAGCTCGTCGTCACGGCGGCCATGCCGTATGAGGACGAGACGGGCAAGTTCGCAGGTGCCATCTGCGAGGACATCGAGCTCGGGACGCTCGAGCAGGCTGTGAAGAACCTCGACTATCACGGGCAGGGCAAGGGCATCCTGATCAGCCCGAAAGGCAACATCGTCGCTTCGACGGATGAGAGCGAGAACATGACGCCGGTCAGCGGCAACAAGGCGCTCGCGCCGCATTTCGACGAAATGGTGCAGAAGGGCGAAGGCTATTTCGAGGCCGATTCGTCCGAGGGCACGAAGGTCATCGCCTATCATTCCGTCCCGACGACGGGCTGGGTCATGGCGATTTCCGTGCCGCGCGACGTCGTTTTCGCTTCGCTGACAAAGCTCAAGATTGCGTACGGCATCCTGACGATTCTCGGCATCCTGATTGCCGTCGCGGCCTCGCTGAAATTCGCGGACAGCATCTCGACGCGCATCGAGGCCATCCGCAGCCATGCGGAGGATTTCGCGGGCGGCGACCTCTCGCAGGATGACATCATCGTCGATACGCAGGACGAGACAGGCGACCTCGCAGCCTCGTTCAACACGATGGGCGGCAAGCTCCGCCATCTCATCTCGGAAATCGCGAAGACATCGGAGCAGGTAGCGGCCTCGTCCGAACAGCTCACGGCAAATGCGCACCAGTCGGCCGAAGCCTCGACGCATGTCGCCGAGATCATCAGTGGCGTCTCGGGCAACATGGACCAGCAGGTCCAGAATGTCGAGGCGGCCATGAAGGAAGTCGACAATGTCTACACGAACATCGCGACGGTCAACGACAAGGCAACGCGCATCGGCGCGACATCGCAGCAGACCGTAGACGCCGCGAAGCAAGGCTCGGAACTCATGCAGGACGCGCTCGCGCGCATGGAGGATATCGAGAAGAACGTCGCGGAGTCGGCAGTCATCGTGAAGAAGCTCGGCGCGAGCTCGCAGGAAATCGGCACGATTGTTGAGACGATCAGCGCCATTGCCGAGCAGACGAACCTCTTGGCGCTCAATGCGGCCATCGAGGCTGCGCGTGCGGGTGAGCACGGACGCGGTTTCTCCGTTGTCGCGGACGAAGTGCGCAAGCTCGCCGAGGAATCGCAGCAGTCGGCGGACGAAATCCGCGCGCGCATCGGGACCATCCAGAAGGATACGGACAACATCGTGCAGTCGATGGAGAGCGGCTCGGAGACGTTCCGTCAGGGCACGGAAGCTGTGCGCAACGTCAGCACGCAGTTCCAGAACATCCTCGACCAGGTGCACGACATGAGCAGCCAGATGGGAGATATCGCAGATTCCGTCAAGACGCTCGAAGCGGGCGCGGGCAGAATCGTCGAAGCCGTCGACGGCATCCAGAAGATCAGCGCGACGACATCGGAGAGCACGCAGTCCATCTCCGCCGCGACGGAAGAGCAGAGCGCGTCGAACGAAGAAATCGCCGCCGCCTCCCAGACGCTCGCGCAGATGGCCGCCGACTTGCAGAAAGCGACGACGCAGTTCAAGCTCTGATTTTCCGCCCGGAATTGACGCAAAGGCAGAAAAATCGTATAATAGGGAATAGAAAAAGAGCGAATCGACAAGAGGTTCGCCGTTACATCAGATTACTTGCAAAGAAGGCCATCGTCTTGGGAGGCGGAGTGGCCTTTTTTGTGTACTTTCGTGATATCGGGCAAATAGAGGTGACGGGATGAAACGAATTCAAGATATTGCAACATTTATGACGGATGGTGATTGGATTGAATCCGACAATCAGTCAAAAAGTGGAATTCGCTTGATTCAGACAGGAAATATTGGGACGGGAAAATATCTGAACAAGGAAGCACGAGCAAAATTTATTTCTGAAGAAACCTTTGAAAATCTCAAATGCACAGAAATATTTCCAGGTGATATTCTCGTCTCAAGATTGCCAGATCCCGTTGGACGCGCTTGTATTCTGCCCGAAGGGTTAGGCAGAACAATTACGGCTGTTGATTGCACAATTTTGCGTCTCAATGAAGATTTATGCAATCGACGATATTTGGTTTATTATACACAATCTCCATATTATGCGGTGCAAGTGCAAGGATTTTTGGCGGGAAGTACACGCATCAGAATCAGCCGGAAAAATCTCGAAACCAAATGCATGTCATTGAAACATTTTCGAGCATGGACGCAGCCATCGAAAACCGCCAGCGCGTCCTGACACTGCTTGACGAACTGGTCAAGTCGCGGTTTGTGGAGATGTTCGGCGACCCAGTAAAAAATCCATATCGTTGGCCGAAGAAATTGCTTACGGATTTAGGCGATTGTAAAAATGGCATGAATTTCCATCGTGACGATGAAGGTTACGAAATTCATTGTCTTGGCGTCGGAGATTTTCAAAATTTATCCGTGATTTCTGATGCTGAAAAATTGCCGCTTATTTCGCTGGATACAGTTCCTTCACAAGAATATTTATTGCAGGATGAAGATGTCGTTTTTGTTCGCTCGAACG
This sequence comes from uncultured Veillonellaceae bacterium, assembly GCA_900318215.1. Taxonomy (GTDB): domain Bacteria; phylum Bacillota; class Negativicutes; order Selenomonadales; family Selenomonadaceae; genus Selenomonas_C. Next base: position 109 of record ONJV01000129.1, on the reverse strand, counting down.
GTAACAAAAAATTAGTTGGTCGATGTGTGGCTGTTTATCCGAAAGATGTTCCAACAACGTTCAGCGGCTTTTGCATTCGCTTTCGGAAAAATAATAAAATTGAAATTCA
>ONJV01000059.1:11862-22092 GCA_900318215.1 uncultured Veillonellaceae bacterium | reverse complement strand
AGGTGCAGAAGCAGGCCGTCGATGCCGTGAGCATCCTGTACCTCTTGGAGCTTCACGACAAGTACGGATTCGGCAAAGCGCGTCTTGAAAAGATGTACCACGCCTGCGCAAAAGTCGGAAGCGAGATTTCGCATGGCAAGATGACCATCAAGGAGCTGGCGCAAAAGCTCGAAGAGGCTGGCATCGCTCCGAAGTTCAAAGGTGAGCGCGTCACGCGAAAGATTGATGAGCCCTGCGAGGTGGCGTCATGACGATTCTTGACGTTGTCGATATGGGATTCAAGGTCTTGTGCGTCGTCGAAATCGGGCTGATTGCCTGGGGATGGCGCGTATGGAGGGAGTGGATTTTAAGATGATTGATGAAACGGCAAAAGACTTGTCTCAGACGATTGCGAACCTTGTAAACAGGCTTGTTGATGAGGCTTACCAGAAGGGCTACACGAAAGGCGTCATTGATGGCACGAAGAAAGCGGAGCAGGAACGCACGCTAGATGGCGTCCAACCGGTTGTCCCGCAGCCGTGCGTGCGCGGCATCGACATGAGGACAAGAAGTCGATGAATTCAAATTCGAGCTTTTCACGTTGATGGGAGCCCTTGATGAAGGACCCGAAGATGTGAGCTTCCAGGCCGAGGGATACGGAAAGAGCACGTTTTTCCGCATCGCGGAAGAAGGCGCGGATGTCGCGACGATGATTGCGACCATCTGCAATGCCGTCGGCGTCGATGACAAGACGCGCTTCGAGGCGCAGGCGTATGTCAACAAGCACAACCAGGAGAGGGGGCGCTTGTGATGGAGACTTGCAGTTTGGCTTTAGCTCATGATCCTTTCAAGGAGTTCGCGCAGAGCGTCGAGGCATCGTCTCTTGCGCATAGCGGCAAGTGCGTCACGCGCAAGGCGACCAAGGCCGAGCTCAAGGCCGCGGAGGAAAATGCTGAAAAAGACCTTTGGAGGACGTATCACAAGCATCTCGGCGAAGATGGCAAGAAGAAAGGCATGTCGTTCGCACTTGGCTTCCTTCAGCAGATGTCGAGGTCGCATCGTGTCGTTGCGCGGGATGGAAGCGCGAGGATGTCGAAGGTCAAGAAGCCGGGGGAGTGATTTGGATGCTTGAATTCTTTTGTGGCCTTGTCATTGGCAGCATTGGCGGCTTCCTCCTTTGCGCCTTGTTCGTTGGCCGGAACGTGCATCATGGGAGCGTGTCGTTTCCTGTCCCGCCAAGGCCGAAAGACGAACAGCCGCCTATTCCATGATTAACGTGAAATGTGGTAAAATGTAAGGAGTGATGGGAATGTAAAGATTTTTTCGACAGGAGGATGGAAGCATGCAGGATTTTAACGATTACATGAAGCTTACGCGCGGGTATCTCCGCGACTATCACAAGATGGAAGCACGCATCAAGGCATGGGCGCAGGAGAAAGCTGACCTCTTGCGAGAACTATCTGACGTGCCCGTTGCCATTTCGCGCTATGGCGGCGAGCCGGGCGGTGGAAGTGGCGACATGAACGTCGTCGAGCGTCAGGCGGATAACCGCATCAAGCTTGAATCCCGCTGCAAGGAGATAGACGACGACACGGCCGAGCTCAAAAGGCTCATGACGAAGATCGAGAACGCGGTATCGTCATTGGAGCCGGAAACGTGCCAGCTTGTGTGGGAGCACTATGTTGACGGCATCGCATGGTATGACATTGCCGATAGGCTATACCTATCAAGCGACTGCGTCCGCAAGCGAGGGCAGAGAGCCCTTGCAGATATTGCCGACATCCTCTTCGGGCGCAAGGCGCAACCGTACAAGCCCGTTGTCTTGATTGCCTGATTCACACCAGCCTGTGGATAACTTAGGCTGAAAATCATGTCACAAAATGACCCGTTTTGAAAATGGGGGATGTGGTATTATGGTATCGGGAACCTTTTGAGAGATGGTTTCTTCCAGAAATACCCCATCCTAGAAGCTTCATGAAAGAACCTCCTGTGTAAAAGCTTGAGACACAAAAGAGCCTTGGCGCGCGGCCTCGGCTCTTTTGTGTTGCCGGAAAGAAGGTGATGACGCATTGACGATGGTCATGTGCGATAATGATGGCTGTAAGTTCAACAACGACCGCGTATGCGCGCGGGCGAAGATGTACTGCGTCAGCAGACGATGTATGAGTGCAAAACGTTACGGCGTCATCGACTTGATGCGGAAACCAAGCTGGACGCCGAAAGAGCGGGACAGAAATCCAAAGAAGGGACGCTGAAAGGCGTCCTTTTTGATTGCAGGTGATCCGAATGACAGTATTGGGGTGTTCGCAGGTTGCGCTTATCATATTGAAGCTGACGAACCTTGCAGACATTGATTGGTGGCAGGTATTCATTCCGGCGTACATCTGGCTTGCCTTGCTTGCCGTGTACGTCGTTTTCTTTGGGGGCCTATGGACAAAAATGCGACGAAAGAAGTGAGGCGACGTGAATGAGGAGAACTTGAGACCCATACGAAAGGGAGAGCTCAGCAAAGAAGAAGCAAAGAGACGCGGACGAAAGGGCGGGCTTGCTTCTGCAAGAGCTCGAAGGACGCGCAAGGCTCTATCAGAGATTGCGGCCGAATGTCTTTCCAAGAAGTTGCCGGACGGCTCCTTGCTTGACGCGCTGCATGGCGCTGGCCTTGCCACAGAAAAGAATCTCACGGTCGGCGCGGCCTATGTCTACTCCGTCTTGAAGTCAGCGATGGAAGGGAACGCGCAGGCCATGCGGATCGTGCTTGACCTCGTTGACGAGAATCCAGAATTCAAACACAAGAAGGACATGGACAAGAAGCTCCTGAAGCTAAAGGAGCGAGAGGTATCCGCGAAGGAAGAGGGCTGGTAACATGGCGCAGGACTGGGCGAAGAAAGTCTACAATTCGCAGGCATGGATTGATTTGAGAAAGACTCTGATTGCCGAGCGCGGCTCCAGGTGCGAGCATTGCGGTCGTGTCATCCCGGATACGAAAGATGTCATCGCCGACCATATCGTCGAGCTGACCCCGGACAATGTTTCAGACCCCATGCTTTCCCTCAACCAAAACAACGTGCAACTTCTTTGCCCCGATTGCCATAACCTCAAGCATCACAGATTCTCTCACAACTCACAGTCCGTCTACATCGTCTATGGCTCGCCATGCGCGGGAAAGAAGACGTATGTCAGGCATGCGATGTTTCGAGGGGACATCATGCTAGAGCTGGATGTCCTCTATTCCGCCATCAGTGGATGCGTGCTGCATGACAAACCTGACAACGTAAAGCAGGTTGTGTTTCATGCGCGCGATGCAATCTTGGACGCAATCGCAACGAGGTTAGGGAATTGGACGACAGCTTATGTCATTGGCGGTTATCCAGCGAAAGGACAGCGAGAGTCATTGGCAAAGCGATTAGGAGCAAAGCTGATGTTCATCGACACGAACAAAGCGGAATGTTTGGCGAGGGCAGATACCTTAGGCCCCTTTGCTTCGCAGATGAAGAAGTACGTCGAGAAATGGTGGAGCGCTTTCGAGCCGTGATACCCGGCCGCGATTCGATGCCGGTGTTGGGCGGAGCTGGAAAAATTTTCCGGCGAACCCCTCCCCGTCGAGCTCGAAAACGCAAAATTCCTCAAGACCAGCGCCCCCACCTTTTCGTAATTCGCGCAAGGATTTTCGACTTTTTATGAGAGCGTTTTAATTTTCAAAAATTCGCAGGAGGTGATGCGAGAATGACGGAAGTCGAACGAGAATACAAGCGGCTCAAGGCGCTTTTTGCTGACATGGACGAAAAGCAGCAGGCCGCCTGGGATGGCGTCTGCATGGAAGCCGCCGAGCTCAAGGCGCAGCTCAAGAAGCTCAACGCGGCCGCGCGGAAAAGCGGGCTCGTGAAGATCGACCCGAAGAACCCGGAGCGACAGAAGGAGCTCCCTGTCTCGAAGATGATTACTCGCATCTCCGCGAACTACCTCTCATACATGTCTCGCATCGCGCATGCGCTCGGGAAACCTGTCCAGGAAGATGAGGATGATAGCTTTGAAGAAGAATACGGCTGAAAAACCGCACAGCTACATCAAGGAATATGCCGACCGCATCCAGCGCGGCGAGATTGTCGCCTGCACGCACATCAAGCAGGGCATCCAGCGCTTCCTCGATGACTTCAAAGACCCGTCGCTCCGCATCGACCTCGACGAAAGCGCGAAGCGCATCCGTTTTATCGAGAACGAGTGCAAGCTCTATGAAGCTCCGTTCGCTGGCCGCCCATTCAAGCTCGAACTCTTCCAGAAAGCTCTCGTGGAAAGCATCTACGCTATCAAGGCATGGAATCCAGAAGCGCATTTCGGTGATGGTGCGTGGGTGAGGAAGTATCATGACGTGCTTCTTGTTGTCGGGCGCAAGAACGGCAAGGCGATTGCACTGGATACGAAAATTCCAACTCCAGACGGATGGAAGCAGATGCGCGATATTCACGTTGGTGATTATGTTTATGCTATTGACGGTGTTCCTGCAAAGGTGCTTGTGGAGTCGCCAGTCCGCGAAAACCATGATTGCTATCGCATTTCTTTTGAGGATGGATCATCAATCATTGCGGATGCGGAGCATTTATGGACGGTTCAGACGAAGAATAGCCGTCGCTTGCTGAAATATCGAAAAATACACGCGCTCAGCAGAAATCCAGTTCGTACTGATATTGATAGACATGCGATGTTTGTAACCACAACAGAAGCGATGCTTGTTGATTTCGTTCGACACCGTCATGACGGAAAAGGGTGCGAATACAAGTATCGTGTTCCGATGAATTCACCCGTTGAATACCAGACGCGTGAGTTGCCAATTTCTCCGTATGCTCTTGGCGTTTGGCTCGGAGATGGTGAAAGCTCGGGAAATCGTATTACCGTATCCGCTGAAGATATGGACGAATCGATTTCGCTTGTAAATGCATCTGGCGAAAAAACGTGTGAGCCGCATAAATCTAAAACAGCTATGCGATATGGCATTTCTGGAATAACAAGCAGGCTTGAAAAACTCGGCCTGCTCAACAACAAGCATATTCCAGAAATTTATCAGCATTCGTCGATTCAGCAGCGCCTTGAACTTTTGCAGGGGCTCATGGACACGGATGGTACCTGCTCGAAAAGCGGGCAATGCGAATTTACTCAAAAGAGCAAAGCAGTTTCGTATGGAATTCGCGAATTGCTTTTCAGCTTAGGCATTAAAAATACGATTCGCGAAAAGCACGCAAAAATTGGCGATAAGGATTGCGGCATCGTTTATCGTGTTCAGTTTTTCGATGACAAAACTTTCCCATGCTTTAAGATGAAGCGCAAGGTTGCTCGATTAAAAGATCATCTTGCAAGCAGGATGAAGTTTAAGTCGATTACGAATATCGAGCCTGTTCCGTCCGTTCCTGTCAAATGCATCGGCATTAACCATCCGTCACATCTGTACCTTGCGGGGGAGGCATTTACAGCAACCCACAATACGCCAATTACGGCCGCCATCGCTCTTTCGGAATTTGTCTGCGGGGAGGAAGGAACAAAAATCCTCTTTGCGTCGAACGATTACGACCAAGCCGACCTTGCCTTTTCTGCAGCAGATGCCATGCGCGAGGAATCGCCACACGTTGCACGCTGCACGCATCGCAACCAGCGCGGCATCTTCTTCGGAAATCCGAAACACAAGAAGACGCACGGGAAATTTTCGTACCAGAACAAGGGCTCCATGCGCAAAATCAGCGCGAACGGAAAGAACAAGGAAGGCCGCAACATCAAGGTCGGCGTCGTCGATGAAGTGCATGAGATGGCGGACGACCATCTGATAGCTCCTATCCGGCAGGCGCTCTCGACGCAGGATGAACCTCTCTACTTCGAGATCACAACGGAGGGGTTTACGGAGGACGGCTACCTTGACCATCGTCTCGCGGACGCGCAGAAAGTCCTCGACGGAGAACTTGAACGGCCCGACTGGGCGATATGGTGGTTTAGCCAGGACAGCGAGGAAGAAATCTGGCAGGACAAGTCCTCCTGGGTGAAGTCGAATCCGGGCCTTGGCGTCATCAAGAAATGGAGCTACCTCGAAAAGATGGTAGAAGAAGCGAAGCTCTCGCCATCGGCGCGCGCGTTCGTGCTGGCGAAAGACTTCAACGTCAAGCAGAATTCTTCCGCGGCATGGCTTGACGAATCTACCATCACAAACACGGCTACGTTCGCCCCAGAGAGCCTGCGCGGGTGCTACTACATCGGCGGGCTTGACTTCGCAGAGACGACAGACCTCTGCTCGACGCGGGCGCTCTTCGAGGACAAGGAGACCGGGCAGAAATACGCACTCGGCATGTATTTCGTGCCAGAAGCGAAAGCAGACGCGCTGCTCACGGATGACAGTGCGCTCAACCCCGAACGGAAGAACTACAGGGAATGGGCGAAGCAGGGCAATGTCGTCATTTGTCCGGGCGCAGAAGTCGATGCCGAGATTGTCGCTAACTGGTTCGTCGGGCTCTACACGGATTACGGCATGGTTCCCTTCAAGATCGGCTTCGACAACTGGCACTCGAAAGACTGGCAGGAGCTCATCGCGCAAAATTTTGGCAAGGAAGTGCTCGAACGTATCGGCATGGACTTCATGAGTCTGTCGGGCCCGATGCGCTCTCTCGAATCCGACCTCCAGCGCAATAATCTGAACTACAATAACAATCCCGTGGACAGGTGGTGCCTCGGGAACACGAGCTACAAGACAAACAATCTCGGGCTCATCATGCCGGTCAAGAAATATGGTTCCTCGAAAAATCGTATTGACGGCACGTTGAGCTTCATCATTGCCTACGCGGCATACAATCGCTACAAGGCGGTGTATCGAGATTTCATGGAAGTGAGGTGAGAAATTTTGTTCAACTACATCAAGAACGTCGTGCGGAAGTACCAGGCATGGAAAGACCGGCAGTTCGTCAAGAGCGTGCTGAACGATTCGCAGCCGGTCTTTTCGTCGTTCGGCTCGAACATCTACATGAGCGACATCGTCAATAACTGTATCGACCGCATCGCGACGGAAATCAGCAAGCTCAGCGTAAAGAGTGTTGTGGACACGGGCGAAGTCGTGAAAATCCAGAATGACGATCTGACGCGGCTTTTCCGATTCCATCCGAACCCGTTGCAGACAACAAAAGATTTTCTCGCTTCGCTTGTGTGGCTCCAGCGGAAAGATATGCATGCCTTTGTTTATCCGCAGTACGAGATTGTCACGGACAGGCAGGGACGGCAGTTCCGGCGATACACGGCACTCTGGCCGCTCAAGCCCGCGCGTATCGAAATGGGCATGGACGAATCGGAACGCATCTGGCTCATCCGCTTTTATTGGGAGGACGGCTCCTATGACACGCTGCCGTATTCCGAAGTCATCCACATGAAATGGAGGCGCGGCAAGAATGTCATCGTCGGCGGCGGCGATGATTACGGCAACGCGGACACAAAAGACACGCTCAAGGCCATCCAGAATCTCGACAAGGCCATGCAGGGGATCCCGCTCACGATTGAGGCGAGTATGAAGCTCAATGGCGTGTTTACGTCGAAGACGAAGCTCGACGCGGACATGATCCGCAAGGCCCGCGACGAATTCGAGGACAGAATCGTCACGTCGAAGCTCGGCATCGCGGCCGTGGACATCGCTGGCGACTTCCAGCCTATCAACACGAAGACGCCTGAAATTCCTGAAAAGACGCTGAAATTCTTGAAAGACATCATTCGCGAGCGCTACGGCGTGAGTGATGCCATCATTTCCGGCGATTACAACGAATCGCAGCATGCGTCTTTCTACGAGACGTGTTTGGAAGATTTCATCGAGGAATTCCAGCAGGCTTTTTCCTCCGTCCTGTTCTCCGACCGAGAGCAGGGGGTCGGGCATCGGCTCAAGTGCTACTACAAGAAGGTCGAATATTTCAGCACGACGAACAAAATCCAGCTCGCGAACATCGCGAAGGACACGGGCCTCATGACGCTCAATCAGGTTGCCGAAATGTTCGGCATCGAGCCGTTTGAAGGCGGCGACCGCAGGCTGCAATCCTTGAATTATGTGTCTGCTGACATGGTAGACACGTACCAGCTAAACAAATCGAAGCAGGAGGGTACGCAAAGTGAACAAGACAAAACCAAGTGAGCGGTGCTACCGATCCTATCAGGGCGTGCAGGAATTCCGCGCCATCGACGATGGCGAAGGGAAGAAGCGCGTTGACGGTCATCCGGCCGTCTTTGACAAACCAGCAGACATCGGCGGGATGTTCGAGGAAATCATCGAGCGTGGTGCGTTTGACGGTTGCGACCTGACGGACGTCCTGCTTTTCGTCAATCATCGGCAGGGAAAGATTCCGCTTGCCCGCAGCCGCAGGAACAATGGTAACAGCACCATGACGCTCGACGTCGATGATATCGGCCTGCACATGATGGCCGCACTTGACGTCGAGAACAACGCCGAGGCGCGCGCGGTTTACGGCTCCATCGAGCGCGGGGACATGGACGGGATGTCGTTCTGTTTTCGCGTCGAGGAAGAAGAGTGGGAAAAGCTCGATACCGATTACCCGACACGCCACATTACCAAGATTGCGAAGGTTTACGAGGTGAGCGCCGTGAATCAACCGGCCTATCCCGATACCGATATTGCCGCGCGGAGCGACAAGGAAGCATTGGACAATGCTCGAAAGGCTGTGGAGACAGCCCGCTCCAAGGAAGTGGAGACTTCCATCGAGGCATGGAAGCTGAAGAATGAAATCATCTCGAAATGAGAAGGAGAGAAGAAAGATGAATGACACGATTAAAAGCATGATTGAAGCCCGCGAGGCAAAGAAGGCAGAGCTCATCGAGCGCTCGAAGAAGTCCGAAGACGTGAACGAGCTCCGTTCCATCAATTCCGAAATCGACGACATCAACGGCCAGATTGCAGAGCTCCGTTCGCTCGCGCAGCAGGAAGAGAAAGCGGCCGAGGAACGCAAGGCGGCTGACGACAAGGTGAAGGCCGAGAAAGAGGCCGAGGCTCGCACGGCGGCTGTCGATACGGCGAAGATTGCAGAAAACATTGCAGACGGGCTTCGCTCCGCGAAGTTTGTCCAGGGAAAGGGATTTGAAAAGCGTGACAGCTCCAAGCTCGGCGGCGAGGCTGACAAGGAAGAGCGTATGGCGAAGTTCGGTGAAGACCTCAAGGAGCGCCGTTCCGTGACGGTTGCTTCGAGCGACATCATCCTTCCGAAGTTTGACGCGAAGACCATCAAGCCGGGCTTCCTTGAAATCTCGAACCTCATCGATGCGGTTTCTACGCTCAATCTCCCCGGCGGCGAATCTTACACGCAGCCGTATGAGAAGGCAACGGCCGCGGGCGATTACACGCCGGAGGGCGCAGACTACAACGAGGCTGACGTCACGTTCGGTCATGCCGACATCGCGAAAGCGAAGATTACGGCCTACAGCGAGATGACGGAAGAGCTCGAAAAACTGCCGGCCGCTCCGTATGCGCAGGTCATCCTCGACGGCATCCAGAAGAGCGTCCGCAAGAAGATCGCAAAGGAAATCATGGTCGGTGCTGGCACAGCGAACACGATTGTTGGTATCTTCAGCGCGAAGGCAGATGCCATCGACGCGGCAACGGACAAGGAGCTTGCGAAAATCGACAACACGACGCTTGACGAAATCGTGTTCAGCTATGGCGGCGACGAAGCTGTCGAAGGTCAGTGCGTCCTCATCCTCTCGAAAGCTGACCTCAAGGCATTTAGCTCCATCCGCACGACGGACGGCAAGCCGTTCTATGACATCAAGATTGCAGGCAACGGCGGCTCCGGCACCATCAACACGGTTCCGTTCATCATTAACTCGGCCTGCGGCTCCATCACGGACAGCAAGACGACGGCTGGCACGTACTGCATGGCCTATGGCAACCTCCAGAACTACCAGCTCACGGTCTTCAGCCAGCTCGACATTCGCCGCTCCGACGACTTCAAGTTCAAGAGCGGCATGATTGCTCACCGTGGCTCCGTCTTCGTCGGCGGCAACGTCGTGAGCTACAACGGCTTCCTCCGCATCAAGAAAGCCGCTACGGCCTGACACATTGTTTTCTCGGAGCGGGCGCAGTCGGGCGTCCGCTCTTTGAATTGAGGTGAAACGAATGAGGGTAAAAGTTATCAGAGCATTCGTCGATAAAGAAACGGGACAGGGGTATAACGACGGCGACCATTACGAGACGTCGGATGCCAGCCGCGCGTCGGAGCTTCACGAGGCGGGCTTCCT
>ONJV01000059.1:0-11802 GCA_900318215.1 uncultured Veillonellaceae bacterium | reverse complement strand
CGTGAAAGCGCCAGCGAAGAAAGCGCCGGCAAGAAAGGCGGTATCGAAATGAAAGCGCAGGATGAAGACATCAAGCTCATCGCGCTGCTGCTCCGCGTCGATGACGGCGAGCAGTCCATGAAGATTGTCTCGACCTACGTTGCGGCCGCGGAAGCATGGCTCGAAAATGCGGGCGTTGCCATCGACTATGACGATGCTCTTGTCCGCGATGCCGTCGCGCAGTACGTCGGCCGTCGCTATGATGATCCGGCGCAAGTCCAGAAGTACGGTAGCGGCTCGACGGCGCTTGACGCGCTTGCGGAGCAGATTCGGCTCAAGCAGGCGAAGCTTGCAGAGGCAGGTGGCACGTCATGAGCATGTTCCGCGCAGGCGAGCTCAATCGGTGGATCTCCATCGTCAAGCCGGTACAAGTGAAGAAGGGCTCGTTCACGTCAACGAAAGAGACGGCCATCTACGAGGACATTCCGGCGCAGATACGTCCCATGCGCGGGCGCGAACGCTTGGAAGCAAAGGCCATCACGAACACGGAGAACTTTGTCGTAACGATTCGTTACCGCGATGGCATCGACGCGACGTGCAAGGTCAAGTACAAAGGCCATACCTACGAAGTGCAATCCGTCGTGAATACCGTCACGGCCGACCGATACCTCGAACTCTACTGCATCGAGAAAACGAGGTGACGCGCCATGCCATACGAAGAGAGTGTAGGCTCCTATCATTTCGACCTGCACGGGCTCGACCAAAGCCTCATTGATGCCATCAATGAGTATCCGGGCACGGCAGAAAAGTATCTCCGCCAGACCGGCAACAAGCTAAAGAACATGGCAAAGAAAGCATCTCCTGCCGGCAAGGGCGAGTACAACGGCAAGAAGACGAAGCATCTGAAAGACCGTTGGAAAGGTGAAGTCAAGGGCACGAGTGGCGCGAATCTCTCCTATGAGCTCCGCAGCACGGCTCCGCACTTCCACCTTGTGGAGCGTGGTCATGAGCAGACGACGCCATCTGGCAAGTACCCGGCGAACGGGCACGGCTACGTCCAGGGCACGCACTTTTTTGAGCGCGCGGAAAAGGAATGGGAGGCCAGCAAAGACCTCGACAAGCGGTTTAATCAGATGGTAGACGACATCAAGAAGAAGGTGGAATCGTGAAGGAGTATGACATCTTGGACGCGGCGGCGAAAGTGCTTGCGACCGTCCGTGACATTCCTGTTGTCCTCGACCATGAGGAAGAGGGCATCGAGAGTCCGCGCTTCTTCGCGTCCCTCGTTGATGTGGCAAGCCAAAGCAATCTGCGGCTCATCTACCATGATTGCACGCTGCATATCACCTACTTCGCGCCGAAAGGCCAGACGGACACGGAAGAGCTCTACGCCATCAAGGATGGCGTCAAGGATGCGTTTGTCAGCGGCATGACCGTCGGCGACCGCTACATCAAGTTCACATCCGTCTCGGCGGAAATTGCGGGCGAGGATGCGGACATCATCTATTTCGACCTGCCGTTCGTCTACTACGAGAATATCCCAGAAGATACGCCAAAATGGCTCATCGAGCACATTTACGATCATGGACATAATATGAACTACTGACATCGAATGGAGGAATCAGATATGCCACTCAAAATGCCTAGCGTGACCGTTGCCTTTAAGGAAGCGGGCATCACGGCCATCGAGCGCAGCGAGCGCGGCATCGTGCTCCTCATCTGCGAGGAAGCATCTGCCAAGGCTCCATACATTTGCTATACCATCGACGACATCCCTGAAGATGCCGAGGACACTACGAAAGAGCAGATTAAGCTCGCACTCGCGGGCTACCAGCTCGCCCCGAAGCACGTCACGGTCTACACCATCGCAAAGCCGACCTCGACGGACGGCACGACGGCGAAGCAGGATTACACGACCATCCTCAAGGAAATCGAGAACGTCCGCTTCGACTATCTTGTTATTCCCGGCATCGCCGACACAGACACGGATGACATCGCATCGTGGATTAAGGGCATGCGCACGACAAAAGACACGATGGTCAAGGCCGTGCTGCCGAACTGCAACGCCGACAGCGAAGGCGTCATCAACTTCACGAACACGAAGATCGTGACGAAGGAAAAGGAGTTCACGACGGCCGAATATTGCAGCCGTGTCGCTGGCATCATCGCAGGTACGCCGATGACGATTTCCTGCACCTATGCGCCGGTCAACGAAGTCATTGAAGTCGAGAACTACACGAAAGACGAAATGGACGCGAAGGTCGGCAAGGGCGAGTTCTTCTTCTTCAACGACGGCGAGAAAATCAAAGTCGCGCGCGGAGTCAATTCGTTCGTCACGACGATGCAGGGCAAGGGCGAGGACTTCAAGAAAATCAAACTCGTGGACATCATGGACATGATTCACGATGACATCAAGAAGACCGGCCACGACAGCTACATCGGCAAGTATGCGAACAGCTACGACAACCGTTGCCTGCTCATCACGGCCATTCAGGGCTACCTCGATACGCTCGAAACGGAAGGGCTGCTGGAACGCAATCAGAACACGGTCTCCATCGACATTCAGGCTGTCAAGAATTGGCGCGAGAGCAACGGCCTGAACACGAAAGCGGAGCTGGCCGTCATGAAAGACCAGACTATCAAGGAACTCAATATCCACGATAACGTGTTCCTCGCGATGGATTTGAGTATCCTCGATGCCATTGAAAATATCACGGTTAAGGCCGTCGTACAGTAAGCGAAAGGAGAATCAGTCATGGTTGGAATGGAAGCAAAGCGTGTCATGTATGGCACGAGAGGCATGCTGTGGCTCGACGGCGACGAAATCGCCGAGGTTGAGTCCGTGAAAGCAACCCTCGAAGCGGACAAGATTGAAGTCAAAATGGCCGGACACATGTCCAGCGGCTACAAAGTCGTTGGCTACAAGGGCACCGGCTCTTTTAAGGTGCACAAGGTGTCCAGCTACTTCATCCAGAAACTTGCCCCGTCCATCAAGCAGGGCAAGCAGGTGACGATGTCGCTTGTCAGTAAGCTCGACGATCCTGATGCCGTCGGCTCGGAGCGCGTCATGCTGAAGAATGTCATCATCGACAGCGTTGACCTCATCAACTGGGAGCTCGGCAAGCTCGGCGAGGAAGACTACAAGTTTACCTTCGACGATTACGAGCTGCTTGACGCGGCAACGGCCTAAGTCTGAAAGGATGTGTCCAAAATGTATCTATGGGAAAAGGCGTCGGAAAGGGAATACCTCTCCTACGGTTTTATGCTTTGCGCGATGATAGCGGCATGCTTCGTCAAGTGCAAGCTTGGACACATTTTTGTTCAGTCCTATGCAATCTATTTGGGAGTGACTATTATCATGTCAATGATTGACCGTCTCCTTGAAGACAAGGAGAAAAAGGCGGCAGAAAAGCCGGTACAGGATTACGAAATCAAGCGTTGGAGCAAGATGTACGGCGAGCCGTGCATCGTCGAGCTCCATGCGCTCGACACGCAGCTCTTCGAGGAAATCGCAGATAACGCGGTTTCGTACACGAAGAGCGGCAAGGTGAAGGGTGTCAACAATTTCAACGCGGGCGCGCGCATTGTCATCAATGGCGTGTTCGACAAAGAGACGGGCAAGCCGTTCTTCAAGGACGCGAAATTGCTGAAGCACTTTGGTGCGGCAACACCGTTTGACCTCGTTGACCTGCTCCTTCTCCCCGGCGAAATGGGCGAGATTGCGAGCGCCATCAATAAGCTGTCCGGCGTCAAGGGCGACGAAGAAGCTGACACGGATGAAATCGTAAAAAACTGATTGACGGGGAGGGCGAGGCCAATGCGATGTATTGGCTTTTCCGTCTCCATCACATCACGCCTATCGACGTCCACAGGATGACGCGCAGGGAGCGGAAGGTGCTCTTTGCGTTTGTACGCTACGACCTTGCGAAGCGGAATGCGGAAGCAGACAAGCAGCAGGGTGAAATCGAAGAAGCCATAGAGAACGCAAGGAGGTGAGGGCATGGCGAAAATCATTGACGCTGTTATCCAGCTGGCCGACAAGTTCACGCCGACCTTGCATAAGGTCGAGGGGGCGCTGACGGAACACGAGAAAGTCCAGAAGCGCACGGCGAAGAACATCCAGAACACGGGCTCCAGCATCATGGGCGTCGGGCTCAAAATCTCCGCGCTTGTTGCTCCTATGGCGGCCGCGGCTACGGAGGGCCTGAAGCTCAATTCGCAGTTTTCGGCGGGCATGTCGAAGATCGCAACGCTCTTAGGCAACGACATCGAGGCCGCGAATCGGCTGAAGCAGGGACTGCGAGACTTGTCCGATGAAACGGGCGTGTCCGTCACCGATTTGACGGAAGCCGAGTATCAGGCTATTTCTGCGGGCGTCGATGCCGCCCACGTCACGGAGTTTATGGGCACGGCAACGAAGCTGTCACAGGCGGGCTTTGCTGATGCCTCGACAACGATTGACGCTTTGACCTCCGTGCTCAATGCTTACGGACTCTCCGCCGACAATGCCGCGCATATCGCCGACGAATTTATCCTGACGCAAAACTTAGGTAAAACGACCGTTGCGGAAATGGCGGCTACCATCGGCGGTGTCATCCCGATTGCATCTGCGGCAGGTGTCTCGACGGAAGAGCTTATGGCGTCTGTTGCCGCTCTCACGAAGAACGGCATGAAGACGCCGGACGCTATGACGGCTTTGAAGGGCGCTATTTCAGGCATCATCAAGCCGTCCGAAGCGGCGATGAAGCAGCTCCAAGAAATGGGGCTTAGCATCGACACGCTGTCGGCGAAGCATCTGAACGAAGTCGGCTTGACGGGCGTCTTGAATGAAATCAAGACGGCAACGAATGGCGATACAGATGCGATGGCGAAGCTGTTCCCGAACGTCCGCGCTCTCAATGCTATGCTCGCACTCACAGGGCCAGCAGGTTCAACCTATACGCAGGCGCTGAATGAGATGAAGAGCGCGAACGGGCTGACGGAACAGACGTTCCAGCAGCTCCTGAAGAATGACCCGACGAAAGCGACGGCGCTTGCCATTAACCAGCTCAAAAACGCGGGCATGGACTTAGGGCAGGGGCTTGCTCCTATCCTGCTTCGCGCGTCCATGATGACGAAGCGGCTTGCCAAGGCACTCAAGGAGCTCTCTCCTGAACAATGGAAGATGATTACGGGCTTTGTCCAAACGTCCATCGTTCTTGGCGTCGGCCTAACGGCTGTCGGCAAGGCCGTCAAGATGTTCGGCACGTTCCAGATGTTTCTTGCCGGAGCGGGAAAGCACGTTGCGACCTTGAACAAGGGCATCGGCTTCCTTGGAGGTGTGTTCGGCGCGTTCGGCCCGAAGGTCGGGCAGACCGAAAAGGAGTTCAACAGCTTCCAGAAAGGCGCACAGTCCGCGCAAAAAGCGATTGCAACGCTTGCGGCTCCGCTCCGCTCCGCTGGCACGGCCATTATTAGCGTGTTCAGCCGAGCGGGCGCAGGCGTTACGCGGTTCGTTGCATCTTGCAGGAGCATCGGCCCAGTGATGACGATTGCTCGCGCCGCGATTGCTCCGCTCAATCCTTTGATTACGCGCGCGATTCTTTTGTTCCAGAATTTCGGCGCATCTTGGCGCACGCCAGCGCAGCTGATTCGTTCTGGCATCACGTCGATTGTTTCTGCGTTCCGCATGCTCGGCACAGCAGTTCTACACCCGATTGCATCGTTCCGTAGGCTGTTCACGGCCATCCGCGCGGGCTTCACGCTGATGCGCGTGCTCATGGCGTCGAATCCGATTGGTATTGCGCTTCTTGCGTTGACGGTCATTATTGGATTCGTTATCACGCATTGGAACACATTCAAGCAGGCGTTCACAACGTCGTTCCAGAAAATCGCGGCCGTTGTCGGCCCCGTTGTCGCGAATATCTCGGCACGGTTCAGCCGTCTCGCTCATGCATTACAGACGGTGGCCGCGCGCGCCATCGCCGCGTGGAATCAGATTACGGGACAGACGCAGACGTCCGGCTCCGTGATCTCGACCATTATCAACACTGTTGCATCCGTCTTTACGGCGGCAGGCATCATCATTGTCACGGCCATCGAAACGGCGTTCAATATCGTCGCGACGGTGCTTGAAGGCTTCCTGACGGTGGCTGACGGCGTCATCACGTTCGTTACGGGCGTGTTCACCGGCAACTGGTCGCAGGCATGGGAAGGCGTCAAGAAGATCTTCACGAGAATCTTCGACACCATCAAGGGCGTGTTCGACGATTTCTGCTCTGGCATCATGAACGCTCTCGACCGTATCATCGGCAAGTCCGGCGAAGCGAAGCAGGCCGCGAATGACGCGCAGTCCGCAAGTGAGAGTGGTGGTAGTGGTGGCGGCGAAGAACCCGCGAGGGATTGGATTGGCTCGAACTTCTTCCAGGGCGGCCTCACGTGGATTAACGAGATGGGCCCGGAACTTGTCAACCTGCCGACAGGGACGCAGATTGTCCCGCATGACGAATCCATGAAGCAGATGTTCGATAGCGGCATCGCGCAGGGATTGCAGACAGCTATGGGGCAGGCGCAGTCCCTTGCGCTTCATCTCCAAGACTTCTTCGAGACCGAAATGACGAACATGCCGTCACTCCCGGAACTCCCGTCCATCTCGACGGGCCCGAAGGAAAAAGGCGCGGTGTCGGAGCCTGTTGTGCAAGTCACGCTCCCGCGAGAGCGCAACCGTCAGCAGGCATCAGCTCCGTCGTCGGCACCGTCGGCGCAGCCTCCATCTGTGAACATCCAAATTGGAAGCCTTGCGGAGACGATGATTGTTCGCGAAGAAGCGGACATCGACCGCATCGCAAGGAAGCTGTACTTCATGCTGAAATCAACGGCCATCAACCGCATGTAAGGAGGTGGAGACATGAACCTTATCGGAAACATCGCGAAGAGTGCGCTAGGGAATTTTCTCGACAACCTCGACGGAAGCGGGGGCGGTGACATCTCCGTCTCCATCGGCAGCGTGACGCTCCCTGTCGCGCCGGAAGAATTTTCCGTGCAAGTGTCGAACAAGAATTCGACCATCGACATCAACAACGCGGGCGAATACAACATGATTGGCAAGACGGGGCTGAAATCCGTCTCCATCTCATCGTTTTTTCCCGCGCAGGAATATTACTGGGTGTCCGATTCGCCGGATGCCTGGGGCTACGTTGACAAGATTGAAGAAATGAGAACGAGTGAGAAGGCTGTGACGTTCAAAATCAGCGGTACGTCCATCTCGTTCGATTGCCTCATCGAATCGTTCCAGTATGGCGTGAAGGATGGTTCCGGCGACGTCTACTTTACCATCAATCTCAAGGAATACCGCCTGCCGGAAGTCACGCCCGCGAAGGTGGATGAAAAGACAGGGCTCAAGAAGCGCAAGATGTCCTTCCTCCAGCGCGCGGGCGTCGGCATGGCGAAGAGGATGCTCCGCGGCGAATCTCCGCTCCATGCCATCACGGGCGCTATTGGCGACGGTGGTTTGAGTGCGAAGCAGCACAATTACCTCGACGCCTTCCGCGCCGTCACGAAGCAGGGCGGGCTCCAACCCGGGGACATTATCACCGTCGCGGCAGGGCAGATCGCGAAGAACGGCACCAACATCTTTGGCTCGAAGAAGAAATCGGTATCCAAGAGTAGCGGAAGCGAAGGTGAGCTGGTATGAGCATTGGAAAAATGGTCGCGAGCATGGCCGAAAAGACAGCCGTCAAAGCCGCGAACCGTGCCATATCGAACGCGGCCTCCAAGGCACTCGGCAAGGCGTCGGGTGCGGCATCCAGCGCGGCAAGCGCAGCAGGGCTCAAGGGCGCGGATGCGTCTGCCATTGGCGATGCGCTCTATCATGAGCGCTTCGACCTGCTGGCCAGCGACAAGACCATCATGCACTACGTCACGAAGCTGACATGGAGTGGAAGTCTTGACCAAGCCGGACGCCGGTGCGACTTTACCATCGGCTACACCAAAAAGGACAAGGCATGGCAGAATCTTGACATCAAGCTCGGCGATACCGTCAAGCTGACGTATGAGGACTTGCTGACGAAGAAGAAATACGTCCTGTTCGTCGGCAAGGTGTTCATGCAGAGCCGCGCGTCGGAGAGCTACGAAATGGATTTTGTCTCTTACGACAACCTTATCTACCTGACAAAGTCGCACATGACGGCCAAATATGACAATGTCACCATCAAGGCCGTCATCCAAGACGTCTGCTCGACGCTCGGCGTCACAGCAGGCGAGCTCAAATGCGAAGACCTGAATTATACCGTCTCGTTCGTCGCCGACGATATGAGCGGCACGGACATCATCAAGAAGGCTCTCGAAACCGCGCAGGCATGGACGGGCTGGACCTATCACATCTACATGGCCGTCAATCCTGACAGTGGAGAGCAGAAGCTGGAAGTCGTTCGTGCGAACACGAAGATTGACAATCTTGTCCTGTCTGACACGGATTACGTCGAGACGGCGAAGCACTCAACGTCCATCGAGGACATGGTCAATCAGGTTGCCGTCGTTGATGATAGCGGCAATACGACCGGCTATATCAAGAACGACGATGACATCAAGAAATATGGCCTCTTGCAAGCGAATTACAAGTATGATTCCAAGCAGAACACGGAGCAGTCCGCGCGCCTGCTGCTCCAAAAGGAAAAGGACAACTCCGAAATCACGGCGCGCGGAAACATCCAATGCATTTCCGGCTATGCCGTCACGGTCAAGGAAGAGCAGATACAGGGCGACTTCCTCATTGCGGCAGATTCGCACAGCATCCAAGGCAACAGGCACAACATGAGCCTCACCCTCACGTATATCGTCAAGCCGGACGCCGCGAAGAACGCCACGACGGAGGGCAATGTCAATCCGGAGCCGACGAAGAAGAAAGGCAAAATCGGAAAGGGCTCGTTTTCCGGCAGCATGGGCGCGGCCATCAAAGAAGGCTACAACGCATGGGCAGGGCAGACGATGCCTCATGGGGAGAATGGTTGCGTCGAAGCCGTCACGCGCATCGGCTCGTACTACTCGCCATTTCTCAAGAGCGAGTATGATGGCGGCGTTGCCTCTGTCCCGACACTCGTTGCGGACGCTGGCGGCAACTGCATCCCGTTCGACAGCTCGCAGCTCGAAGCGGGTGATACCATCGTCTACGGTGACAATGACCATGTTGTCATCGCGGCAGGGCCGAACGGGGATTACGTCGGCAACAGCTCATCTGCAAACAAAGTCGTTCACGGAAAGAACTTTTACAACATGGGTGGGCTTTATCCGACCAAAATTATCAAGACGTCGCACATGTAAGGAGGCGGGAACATGCACGAAAATCCATACACGGGCATCCTCGGCATCATGGACGACGTCGCGCAGACGAACAAGACGCCAGGCGCTTGCATCGGCACGATTACGGCCCCGCCACCGAACATCAAGATTTCGTACAAGGGCATCGAGCTGACGAACAAGGAAGTGTTCATCGCCGATTACCTCTTGCCCGGCTACGTCCGGCACGTCCAAGGCGAGACATCGTATCGCGGCGGCGGCAGCGGCGACCCTGCCTACGAATCGCATAACCATCCCGTAGACAACGACGAGACATGGACGGACACGCTCAAAGCAGGCGACCATGTTGCCATGATACCTGTCGAGGCGTCTGACGATATGCAGACATCGCAGCAGTATTACGTGCTCGCGAAGGTTGTCCGGCCGGACTGGGGGTGGTACTGATGGCGAATCCTTTTGTTGCGATGACAATGACGGAGGACACGGAGGACAGCAGCCTGCCAGAGCTCACGGACTTTGCATGGGACTTTGACCATGACACCTTCCGACGGGATACGCGCGGCAACATCATCCTTGTCACGGAAAACGAAGCTCTGAAGGTGTGGATTTACAAGTGCCTGAAGACAGAGCGCTTTCGTTATCCTGCCTATCGTCATGGCGAGTACAACCAAGACGCGCCTTATGGCGTCGAGCTCGAACGTTTCATCGGTCGGCGCACCAACAACAAGGCGACGTCCGAAGATGTCATGAGATACATCAAAGAGGGACTGCTCGTGAACCCGTACATCGTCCGGATCATCAGCATCAAGGCAACGAGTATCGACCATGACAAGCTGGAAATCGAAATCGAGCTGGAATCCGTCTACGGGTACCTCTCACAGAGGTACGTCGTCTAAGGAGGTGAGGATATGGCAGATACATTTGAGATGCAGTTCCGCGACGATGTCCAGGAACGCATGGTATCGGAGCTGAACAAGCTCAACGACAAGACGAAAATCGAAGGCGGCTTTTCGCGAGACATCATCAACGCAAACTCGGTCGAGTTTGAGAACGCGTATGCGGAGATGAACCTCATCGTAGAAGCCGCCTTTGCTGACACGTCGTGGGGCGAATACCTCACGAAAATCTGCGCGGAGTACGGCGTTGACCGCAAGGAAGCGGCCTACGCGACAGGAACCGTGACGTTTACGGGAACGGGTGGCACGGTTGTCCCGGCTGGCACACTTGTCCAGACGGCCGACCGCATCCAGTACAAGACGGATGACGATGTCACGATTGCGTCCGGCACGGCTGATGCGACCGTCACGGCTGTTGTCATCGGCTCGACGGGAAACGTCAAGTCAGGTACCGTGACGGAAATCCCTTTGGCCGTATCGGGCGTGCATGCCGTTACGAACGCAGCGCCGATGGAGAACGGCTACGACGAAGAGAGCGACGATGACCTCCGCACGCGCTACTACATCGCAGTTCGGACGCCCGCGACGTCTGGCAACGTCTACCATTACTACAACTGGGCAATGGCGGTTGATGGCGTCGGATCGTGCAAAATCAATCCGCTCCGCTACGGCAATGGCACGGTACAAGTGCTCATCATCGACAGCAACGGCAAGACGGCCAGCGCCGACCTCATCGCAGCCGTCAAGGCCTACATCGAGGAGCGCCGCCCGATTGGCGCAACGGTCTACGTCGAGAGCCCGGAGCCGTACATCGTGAACGTCTCGGTAGACATTGACGGTACGCTCGACGTCGATGCCTTCAAGGAGGCGGCGACGGCTTATTTCGTCAAGCGGGCGAACACGGCCGGACAGCTTTCGGCGAATATGCTCTCGAAGTACATCACACAGCAGGATACCGTTGCCGATTATGCGCACTTGCGTATCAACGGCGCGAAGCATGTCACGCTGACGGACATGCAGCTGCCTGTTATCGGGGAGGTGACAACCAATGTCTTGGTTGAGGACTGACCCAGTAGACATCGGCAAGTATCTACCGGACTTCCTGCAATCCGAAGAGGATTTCAGAAACGTCCTGACGGTCGAATCAAGCGAGCATGAGCGTCAACGGCTCATCATTGCAGACTTGCTCGACCAAATGTTTCTGTTTACCGAAACATGGGCGCTGTCACGATGGGAAAGCATCTTGCAGCTCACGCCGAAAGCAGGCGCGACCTACGAAGAGCGCCGGCATGAAATCCTGCTGAAGCTATGCGGCCGTCAGACATCGACCGTCCGCTTTATAGAGTGGTTGGTCAATCAGTACACGGACATCCGCACGGGCTCGAAAATCTTGGAGGACAATGCGAACTATCGCTTTACCGTCCAGATTAAGGGCTTGATTGCGGACAAGCCGGGACTGAAGAAAGCGATTGAGACGTACAAGCCAGCGCATCTCGGCTATGGCTTTTTATACGTCATCACCGACCGGGATCTCCACGACGAACCTATCGGCGACCTCACGCTCAAGGGCGATGAATTCGTCGCGAGCGTCCGTTCGTGGTTCCGCGACGTCGTCCCCTACGGAAACGCGCTGAACTACCCGAAGTATGATGGC
>ONJV01000089.1 GCA_900318215.1 uncultured Veillonellaceae bacterium | reverse complement strand
TTGTTGGCGCAAACTGCTGAAAATAGCTACCATATTCAAGATGTCTTGAAATGGCTGGCTTCTCATTCAGGGGAAGCCGCTTGAAGTTGTAAACTACTGATCACTCGTTTCGTCGAGCAACAAAAAACGCCCTGCCGTCCGCACAGCTAAAAGTTTTCTTATGCCCTCGCCCCTTCGCCCGAAGTTGGGAAAGATGTCGCGAAGCGGGGAGCAGCTACATCGCATCGCTGCCGATACGGCCGTGGATATGCGGGCTCGCGATTGCTTGTTCGATGATGGTGCAGACATCTTGGAAGTGGTTCTGGATGTCGCGATTCGTCAGGCGCAGGACGCGGAAGCCTTGTTTTCTGAGGTAGCTGTCGCGGCGTTCGTCGTGGTTATAGGCGTCATCGTCAGCATGAGATTCGCCGTCGAGTTCGAGGATGAGGCGATGTTCGTAGCAGATGAAATCAACGATGTAAGGGCCAATGGGCTTCTGCCGTTGGAATTTCCAAGGAGATGTTCGTAGATAATCGTACCAGAGATGGCGTTCTGGAGGCGTCATGCTGTGGCGGAGGGATTTGGCACGACGAGCCGCGAAGGATGTGTAGCGGTATTCGTGTTTTTTCATAAGAAATCCCCCTCCCGTGTTCTTCTTTCACAGGAAACAATCGACATAGCTCCTGCATCCTACCTCCGACACCCTCTCAGTCACCTGCGGTGACAGCTCTCCCTGAGGGAGAGCCTTTCCAATCGAGGCAAAACTTCGAGGGTGCATCCCACGAAAGCCTTCCCCTCAGGGGAAGGTGCCCCGAAGGGGCGGAAAGGGTGTCGGAGGTAGGCCCTGCCTATTTCCTCGAATGTTTTCTGCGAAGACGTTCCTGGGCGGGTGGCGCAAAGAAAGAAACCTGCGGCGCAAGCCGATTGGGGGCTGGTGGTGGGGCGCACATCCGCGCTGGCGGGCGTTTATGCTTCGCCGACGGCCTTTTTGAGTTCCTCGGCGCTGACGGTGGCGGTGCCGAGTTTTCTTACGGCGATGCCGGAGGCGTAGTTGCTGAGCCGTGCGGCGCTCTCGGGCGCGATGCCGGCGGCGAGGGCGAGGATGACGGTGGCGACGCAGGTGTCGCCGGCGCCGGAGACGTCGTAGACTTCGCTCTTGTCGGTGACGGGGATGTCGCTCACGCTGCCGTCTTTTTCGACGAGGACCATGCCGAGTTCGCCGCGCGTGACAAGAACGCCGTCGGCACCGAGTTCTTCGAGGAGTTCGCGGCCGGCGGCGTAGATGGCGGGGGCATCCGGGAGCTTCCGCCCGACGGCGGCGGCGAGTTCGGCGTCGTTCTGCTTGACGTAGCCGATGCCGGAGAAGCGGTGGATGCCGTAACGGGAGTCGACGATGCTCGGGATGTCGTGCTCTCTTGCGTAGCCGATGAGCTTCCCTTTGACGGCTTCGGTGATGGTGCCCGAGCCGTAGTCGGAGAGGACGATGCCGTCGGTTTCGGGGAGGACGCCGTCGAGGTAGCGGAGCATGGCGGCTTCGGTGGCGCGGCTCATGGGTGCGTGGCTCTCGCGGTCAAGGCGGACGATCTGCTGGCTGACGGTGGCGCGGCCGCCCGCGATGATGCGGGTTTTCGAGATGGTCGGGCGCTCGGCGTCGCGCAGGAGGCCGCTCGTATCGACACCGGCGTTCTCGAGCACGGAAGAGATGCCGTCAGCCTGGCGGTCGTCGCCGACGAGGCCGACGGCCGTGACGCTGCCGCCGAGGGTCGCGCAGTTGTGCACGACGTTTGCCGCGCCGCCCGCGATGATTTTTTCGCCCGCCTGTTCGAGCACGAGCACGGGGGCTTCGCGCGAGATGCGGGAGATGCGCCCGTCGATGTAGACGTCGGCGACCATGTCGCCGATGACGAGGATGCGGCGGCCGGAAAGGCGGTCGATGAGGGGGGCGAGACGTGGCGACGTTTCTTTTTGCTGCATGAAAAATCCTTTCTTAAATGACAGGCTAGAGTATCCTACTACTCCCCCCGCCCTTCGGGCCCTCCCCCCTCAATGAAGGGGGCTAAACAGAAAATCACCACGGGGTGAACTGCCACGAGACTTTCCAGGTGCTCTGCTTCGAGCGGTAGCGCAGGATGAGCTGGGAGCAGTGGAGGTCGTGGAACCAGTAGTAGTCGAGGTCGTGCATTTCGCCTTCCTGCGCGTCCCATTCCATCGCGACCATGAAGCGGTCGATGTCGGTCATCTGGTAGCTGACACCGGCCTGGATCTTCTGCGTGTAGTCGTCGAGGTCGAAGTCGAAGAGCGAGTTCTGCGTGTTGTTCTTGCGATAGGAGTAGGCCGTGTAGGCGTACCAGCGGTCGTCGAATTTGTGCAGCAGCGCCGTGTCGGCCCAGAGGCCTTTCGTCGTCGAGTCGTCGTAGCTTTCTTTCGTAATCTCGTAGCCGCCGCCGAGCGTCATGACCCAGTTCTTGCGGAACCAGATGGGGTTGCGCCAGAGGCTGAAGACGTAGTGCTGATGCGTACTTTCGATGCCGGTCTGCTGGCTCTGCCAGCGGCCGATGGAGTATTCGAGGCCGTAGTTGAATGGCGTCGTCTTGATGGGATGCGAGTACTGCCAGTCAAATTCCGGCTTGCGCTTGACCCAGTTCTGGTCGCCGTCCTCGTAATAGCCATAGCGCAGGCGGTAGGCACCGGCGCCGACGGACGACCAGCAGAGCTCGGCATGGCCGCGGCCGCCGCGCTTCTGCATGAGCTTGCCGATATACGACGCATCGATGCGGTTCGCGACGGGGCGGTGGAGCTCTTCGCGCAGCCAGACGCCGTCGTCGCGGTCGTAGCCGACGCGCGGGAGCCAGTCGCGATCCGGCTCTTTTTCATCCGCCTTCGTGACGTGGCGGCGCTTGCGCGCGATGACATTGCCCTTCAGGAGGAATTTCGCGTGCTCGTAGATGGTCTCTTTGTTCGGCCAATACTCGATGCGCTTCGCGTAAATGGCGTAATCGGGGTGCAGCGCGCCGCATTTCGTCGAGGTGCCGTCATGGATGACGATGTGGTCGGGGTAGAATTCGAATTTCTTGCCCGTGACGTACTGATGGTCGACTTTGCCCTTCGCCTCTTCCATCGAGCCCGTCTTCGCGCCGTAGCGGTAAAAGGCCTTGTAGCCGTTGAGCTCGACGCGCGACTGCCCCGGCGTGACCTGGATGAGGTGCGCGTGGCCCGGCAGCTCGACCTGCTGTTTTGCGAGGTTGCCCGTGACGGAGTCCGGCGTCTCGAAGAGGTGGCCGTCCGCCTGCAGGATGTGCACTTTGCCGACGGCGGAAAATTCGCCCGTCGTCTGGTCATACGTGAGCTCGTCACCCTCGAATGCCAAAGGCGCGGCCTTCGTCTTGTCCGTCATGTCGTAGGGATAGCGCAGGTGCTGCTGCATGTCGAGCGCGTCTTTCGCGACCTGGAGCTGGGCGTCCGACCAGCGGTTCTCGCGCTCGCTCCTGCGCATGTTCTCGATGAAATCAAGCCGGTTCGCGCCCGCATCGCCCGTGCTGCGGAACTCCGCCGAGGCGACGCCAGAGAGCTCCGGCAGGGCGCACGGCAGCGCCGCCGCAGCAATCAGGCTGAGGCAGAGCGGGATGCGGTATGGGAAAAGAGGTTTCATGTGTGTTGGTTGCTCCTTACTTTGCGAGCGTCGTCGTGACGCCGTAGAGCATCGTGTCGCCCGCCGTCTCGATGTACATCTCCGTGCCGGCCGGCAGGTCGATGTCCTTTCCTTTGACGAAGGCACCGCCGATGACGCCGATGGGGCCGAGGATGATGATGCCTGCGAGGCTTGCACCTGCCGCCATCGCGTACTGCTTCATTTCCTCTTTCGCTTCCTCACCGACGTAGGCGTCGACGATGGTGCCGTCCATCGACTTCACTTTGTAGTCCGTGAGCTCGAGCTTCGCGTTGCGGCCGAAGTTGCGCGCCTGCTGGACTTTCTCGACGACGGCCGTGCCCGGCTCGCCCTTCGCGAAGATCAGGCGGCCATCGACGATGACGTCATCCGCGACCGTGAAATGCACCGTGTCGCCCTTCTTCACGTTCTTGCTCGTGACTTCCTCCGCGAGCGCGACCTTGACGAGCGTGTTCGCCGCGACAGACGTCTGCTCGATGGGCAGCTGGTTCGCGCCGAACGCGAAATCGGCGAGCGCGCGGATGCGCTTCGTGTACGTGCCCTCGCTCGTCTTGCCCGAGAGCTCCGTCTCCATGTCCGTCACGCGCTCCTGCACGGGCGTCGCGCTGACTTCATGGCGAATCGTCCACTCGATGCCGTTGAGCTCGGCGAGGATGGAGGGCGATGCGCCGTTGACGTAGAGGCTGTCATAGATGGCGTTCGTGCGCGCCATCATCGAGCCCGTGCGGTGCGTGCCGTCATAGTCTTTTTCGAGCTTGTTGATGCGCTCCATGATGGCGCCCGTCTGCGGCTGGCCGTACGTGTCTTCCTCGCACTGCTCGAGCTTCGCCTGCACCGTCTCCGGCGTGGCGGCCACGGCCGGGCTCATCGTCGAGACGAGGAACGTCAAAGACACGAACGCGCTCATCGCCTTCTTCCAAAAGGTTGTCATGGGAAGGTACCTCCTCTGAAAAAATTGTTCTCTGACCGTTACATTCGAGGGAAAATGGAAAAATCCTGCTTTTCGCACCCGCGGAAGAAACGTTCTGCTACTTGTTTTGACTTGCAGGGGACTCCCCCCGCCCTTCGGGCCCTTCCCCCCTCAATGAGGGGGGCTGAAGAGTGGCAGTATGCGCCTCCTGATACACGCTCTGCTTCGTCTCCTCCGCATGCCCCATGTCGGGTTCGGGATGGATGAGGACGTCGAACGTGCCGAATTCGGCGCGGATCTTCTGCTCGATTTCGTCGCAGACGGCGTGGACTCTCGCGAGGTGCATGTTGCCGTCGAAGAGGATGTGGACGTCTAAAAGCTTGTACGAGCCGGATTTGCGCGTGCGCAGGCAGTGCCAGCCGCGCACTTCGGGGATTTCGTCGAAGATGGCGCCAATGCGCGCTTCGTCTTCGGCCGGCAGGCTCTCGTCCGTGAGCTCGCGCGTCGATTCGACGACCATGCGCCACCCGGCGCGGAAGATGATGCCCGCGACGAAGATGGCGATGACGGGGTCGAGCCACGCCCAGCCCGTCAGCTGCATGAGCAGCAGGCCGATGAGGACGCCGACCGACGTCCAGATGTCGGCCGTCAGGTGCAGGCCGTCCGCTTCGAGCGCCTGCGAGCCCGTGATTTTCGCGACGTAGAGCAGCCGCCGCGAGACGGCGAAGTTGACGACGATGGCCACAATCATGATGGCGATGCCGTAGCTGAGCGTCTCGGGCACCTCGCCCGTCGCGAATTTGTTGACCGCCTCGTAGACGATGCCGATGGCCGCGCCGACAATCAGGAGCGCCTCGACGGCCGCCGAGAGGTTCTCATATTTCCCATGCCCATAGTCGTGCTCGAGGTCGGGCGGCGCGTCGGACTTGCGCACGGCCCAGAACGCGATGAGCGCCGCGATGAGGTCCGTGCCCGAATGGAGCGCCTCCGAGATGAGGCTGACGGCGCCGACGTAGAGCCCGACGATGAGCTTCAGCACGACGAGCGTCGTATTTGAAAAAATGGACAGCCATGCTGTCCGGTGTTTGAGTGCTGCTGTTTCCGACATAAAAAGCGCCTCCCATCGCGCATTTTCAAAGTCTCGGTAAAGTTCTCGTAAAAACTGAAAACAGCCTGAAAATCTGCTGGACAAACCTGCCCGCAGGTGCTATGATGAAGCTAGTCGGGAAACCGACCTACTCAAAAGCACTTATTTTATTTGTTCTTACTTTTCTTTGGAGGGCGCTGCAGTTGTTGCAGCGTCTTTTTTTATGCCGTCCCATTCTGCAATCCTTAATTCCCGTCCCCTTCCCCGCTGTCTCCGCCATCATCGGCAGGTGCCGGGGCTGGCGGCGGAGGCGGGGCGGGCAGAGCGCCGTGCGGCAATTCGTCGTAGATGAAATCCACGATGCGCCGCATCGGCGACGAGACGGCGTAGGGACGGAGCACGCCGTCCGCGCCGCTCTTTGAAAGCACGGTCTTTGTGTCGTAGGCGAGGACTTCCGAGGACAGAATCTGGTAGGTGGCGTTTCCGCGGTCGAAATGCATCGTGTAGCGGAACATGCGGTTGCGGTCCGCTTTGATGACCGCGATGACCGCGTTGCACGCGGCCGTCGACTCGTAGTTCACCGAGCCCGCATCGACGTAGTAGCCCGTGTAGTCATTCGCATCCACGAAGCGCATGTCCTCGGCCGAGCACACCTCGGCCGAGAGCAGCAGCAGCGCCCCGAGCACGAGCCCCACCATCTGTCTGAGCATCCTTTCACCTTCCACTTTCCTGACAATCTGCAAAACATGTACCTCTCATTGTATGGCAGGGGATTTTGATTGTCAACCGGGAAAGCAGAATCCGTATCAAAAAGGCCCCCTCTGCGAGGGAGCCCGACAAAAAACAACTTCAATACTGGAACTTGTGCAGCGACTCGGAGAGTTTCTGCGCGAGCTGGGCGAGCGAGTTGCTCGCCGTCGCGATTTCGCCTGCGGACGCGCTCTGCTGCTCGGATGCCGCCGAGACGCTTTCCATCTCGTTGACGACCTTGCCGCCGTTGCCGGCGATCTGCTGCGTCTTCTCTTTCACGACGCCCGTCTGCGTGCCGACTTGCCCGAGCTCGGCGACCATGTCATTCGCACTCTGCGCCACGTTCTGGACGGCCGTCTCGATCTCGGCGAACGCGTCTTTCAGCTGGACGACGGCAGCCGTGCCGCTCTGGACGGCCTCGCTGCCGGACTGCATGGAGGCGACGGCCGCCTCCGTGTCCTTCTGGATGCCCGTGATGAGGTCCGTGATCTGCTGGGCCGCTGTCTGGCTGGCCTCGGCGAGCTTGCGCACCTCGTCGGCGACGACGGCGAAGCCGCGGCCATGCTCGCCTGCGCGCGCGGCCTCGATGGCGGCGTTCAGCGCGAGGAGGTTCGTCTGCTCGGCGATGCCCGAAATGGTCTCGACAATCGAGCCGATCTGCTGCGAGCTCTTGCCGAGCTGGTCGACGGTCTGCGCGCTGCTCTTGACGATGGTCTCGACGCTCTCGATGTCGTGGACGGCGTCCATGACGCTCTTGCCGCCCTCAACAGCGCGGCTGTGCGCCGTGCGCGCGTCGCTCTCGACGGCATCGGCCGTCGCGTGCAGGCGGTCGACGGACGTGACCGTCTTGCCGACGCTTTCCTCCGAATCCGCGATGTACTGCTGCTGCTCGGCCGACGCCTGCGCCGCATTCGTGACGCTGTTCGCGACCTGCTCCGACGCCTGCGCGCTCTGGTGCGCGCTCGCCGTGAGCTCCTCAGACGACGCTGCGAGCTGCTGCGCCGTCTCGTTCGTCGTCTTCATGAGGCTGGAAACCGTGCGGCGCATGTCGGCGAAGTCATGCAGCATCTCGCCGAACTCGTCGCCGCGCTCCGTCTGATAGCCTGTCTCGCGGAAATCGCCGTCGCGCATCTTGCGGCAGGCGCTGACGATGACCGCGAGCGGCTCCGTGATTTTCTGCGCCGTGACGAGGCACACCGCGATGAGGATGACGAGCACGACAACGACCATGATGATGATGTTGCGGATGGTCGCGGACGTGTCAGCATCCGTCTTCGCCTTGAGGTCGATGGCGCCCTGATGCTCCATCTGCCCGAGCTTTGCAAGGTTCGCACCGAGCGCGCCGCCCTGCTTCGCGCCGGCCGCCGAATACGTCGCGAGCGCCTCGTCATACTGGCCGGCCATCGACTGCTGCACCGACTTGTCGAGCGTCGCATGGAAATCCTTCCAGTTGCCCTTGATGGTCTCCATCAGGGCGTCCGACTCCGGGTCGTCGAGGGGGATGGCATCATATCCCGCGATGCTGTCGTCCACCATCTTGACGCCCGCCTCATATTTCCCCTTGAGGTCCTGCAGGCGCTGCGGATCGTTGCGGCACGTCGTCATGGTGACCGCCATGCCCTGCGCATAGCGCATGCCCGTCATCGCATTACCGACGTAATCGAGGCTCTGCACGCTCGACTCGTACATCGTATTGATGTCTTCCTGCGCCGATTTCAGCCCCAGGTACCCCGCAATGCTCGTGCCCAAAAGACCGATGACGGCAATGATGCCGAGCAAGAACAGCTTGTAGGCGACCTTCATGTCATCCATCCATCTCATATTACCATTCCTTTCCCAAAAATTCTTCCCAACAACGCATTCCTATGACGAATTCTCTATGAAACCGATACGAAATCTCCATCGATTTGATGCTCCGTCTTTATGAAGAATAATTCGAGGCGAACAGAAGATTTCCTTCCATCGCCGCGAAAAATAAAATAACATTAACAAAGTGTGACGAACTCCCCAGCACGCACGATGCACATCCGTGCATCACCACTGCCGCCGCGTGCGCCAGAACTCCGGCCGCAGCATGACGAGGAGCGTCAGGATTTCGAGGCGCCCGAGCAGCATCTCAAAGCAGAGCACCAGCTTCATCCCATCGGGAAAGCCCGCGAACGTCTGCGTCGCGCCCGCCACGCCGAACGCGGGCCCCACATTGGCGAGCGTCGTGATGCTGATGCCGATCGCGTCAAAGAGTGGCACGCCCACGAGCGTGTAAAAAAGCGCGAACACCGTGATTGTCAATAAATATAGGAAGAAAAAGTAGCCCACGCGGTGCAGCTCCGACACGCCAACCTTGTGCCCGTTCATGCGCACGACCGCGAGTGCACGCGGATGGAGCTTCACGCGCAGGATGTTCGCCGCGTTCTTGACGAGGAGCACGGCCCGCGTCACCTTGAACCCGCTCGCCGTCGAGCCCGCGCAGCCGCCGATGAAAAGGAGGAGCAGCAGCACGCACTTCGAAAGCGGCGGCCACGTATCGAAATCCGCTGACACGAAGCCCGTCGTCGAAAGCGACGTCACCTGGAACACCGCAAAGCGCAGCGCCCCGCCCGCCGTCAGCCCCCGCGCCAGCATGAGATTGACCGTCACCAAGAGCGTCGCGACCACGATGATGCCAAGGTACGCGCGGAACTCCGTATTGCGCACGAGCGCATGCGGCCCCTTTTTCCAGACCTTGTAATACAGCGCGAAATTGCCGCCCGCAAGGAACATAAAGAGAGACATCCAGCCCTCAATCCAGACATTGTCGATCGCCATCGCATTTGCGTCGTACGTCGAAAAGCCGCCCGCGCCGAGCGTCGCAAGCGCATGATTGACCGCCGTCACCGCATCCATGCCGCAGAGCCAGAGAATCACAGCGCAGAGCACCGTCAACGCCGTGTAGATGCGAAAGAGCGCACCCGTCATCTCCCGCAGCCGCGGCATCACGCGCTCGTG
>ONJV01000193.1 GCA_900318215.1 uncultured Veillonellaceae bacterium | reverse complement strand
CGCCGAGCTCGCGACGAAGCTCATGGAGTCGCAGACGGTCTACAACATGAGCCTTGCGCTCGGTGCACGCATCCTGCCGTCGTCGCTTGCGGACTACCTGAGCTGAGCCAGCTGATAATTTCATGAAACTTTTGCCAGGATGGCAGGAATCCGCCTGGGAGAGGGGGAAATAAGAAGTGTTGTACCTCAATATCCGCTCGACGCAGGCGCAGATTTCCGTGCACACGCAGCTCGGCAAGCTCGAGGCACATTCGACCCCCGCAAGGCTCTCGACCGAGAACCGGCAGGCGCGGTCGAACGAGGGCTGCACGCAGGCGACCATCGACATTGACTCGTATCCGAGCCGCCACAGCTACGGCTATACGAACCATGACGATTTTGCAAAGGAGCACGGTCAGGAAGGCTTCGCGAGCCTCAAGAAGACGACGTCGCGCCATACGGAAGACGCATGGCAGATCATCAACAACGCAGCGCGGCCCAATGCGAACGAGCTCCACAACATCGCCTATAACGAGCAGGTCGGGACGTTCATCAGCAACGGCAAGAACCGCCACATCGTGACGGAGCTCATCCCCGACCCGAAAATCACCGTGCACCAGAGCGAGCTGCGCGGCACGCCGGACCCCGGCGATGTCACAGTTCACATCGACACGGATGCCTTCGCGCAGACGCACTTCACGCCGGGGCAGGTACAGACGTACGTCAAGCAGAAGGCGAATGTAAACCAGTGGGTCACGGAAGGCCGCTATGATATCTACGCCTGATGCAGGGAGCAACAGGCGCAAAGACCGATGGAGGCATTTTTGATGAAGAAAGTCAGCACCGTGAGATTTGGCAGCATCGAAGTGGAGGACGAGAAGATTGTGCATTTCGCGCAGGGCATCCCCGCGTTCGAGGATGAACACGATTTCGTCATCATCCCGTATGACGAAGAGAGTCCCTACGTCTTCCTGCAGAGCCTCGCGACCCCCGACCTCGCGTTCCTCATGACCGTCCCGTACCTGTTCTTCAAGGACTACGAGTTCGAGATTGACGATGCGACGGAGCAGCAGCTCGCTTTGAAGAGCCCCGAGGACGTCATCGTCTACACGCTGCTGACGGTCCCGCAGGGCCGCATCGAGGACATGACAGCCAATCTCATGGCGCCCGTCATCATCAACCAGCGCACGATGGCCGCAAAGCAGCTCGTCCTCGAGAAGAGCTCCTACACGACGAAGCATCGCCTCTTTGAGAAAAAGGCGGAAGGTGCTGGAGATGCTGGAAAGGAGGCGCGCTGATGCTCGTACTGACACGCAAGCCGCGCCAGCAGATCATGATTGGTGACGACATCGTCATCAACATCGTCGAGGTGCAGGGCGACAACGTCCGCATCGCCATCGACGCGCCGCGCTCCATCAAGATTTATCGCGGCGAGATCTACCGCGCGATTCAGGAAGAAAACAAGCAGGCCGCCCGCGAGGTGCCGAAGGACATCGACCTCAGCGGCGCCCTGCCGAAACCATAAAGTAACACTGTAAAATGGACTGACAGGAAACATATCTACGGAGGGATTATCATGATTGGACAGATTCAGGACATTGTCTCTGCGGCTGTCGTCATCGGTGCGACGGAGGCGTCTGGCAGCACGCCGAGTGCTGCGCAGTCCACCCAGGCCGCATCGCAGGCCGGCAGCCAGCAGCAGGGTCAACAGGATTCGCTGAGTGCGCAGGACGCGCCTGCAGCGTCTGTCGACATCCTGCAGCAGGTCAAAGACGCCGCCGACCAGACGGACAAGACGCAGAAGCAGCAAGATCAGCAGGACGATGACGACGAGAAGAAGCTCGACGAGGCTTCCGTGAGCTACATCACGGAAGAGCTCAACAAGCTCATGAGCCGCATCAACTGCAACCTCGAATTCCAATATCACAAGGAAGTCAATACCATGTCAGTCAAGATGCTTGACAAGAAGACGGGCGACGTCCTCAAGGAAGTCCCGCCCGAGGCGCTCATCAAGCACATGATCAAGGCGAAGGACTGGCTCGGCGCCTTCCTCGACAAGACCATCTGACCACAGACCAACAGACCAAAGGAGGGAATCCCCATGTCTACGACAGGCATCTATGGCCTTTCTGGCTCCGGCATCGACGTTGACTCTATGGTCAAAGTCGGCATGATGACGAAGCAGAACCAGTATGACAAGATGTACAAGGAAGAGGTCAAGAACACATGGATGAAAGAGGCGTATGCTGACGTCTACAGCAGCCTCAACAGCTTCAACCAGACGACGCTCTCCGGCTACAAGATGAGCTCGACGACGAGCCCGATGGCGGCGACGAGCACGACGACGACCGTCGCGACGGCGACCGCGAATGCAGACGCTGCGAGCATGTCGCACACCGTGAACGTCACGTCGCTCGCGACGAACGCCTACCTGCAGACGAACAGCAGCGGCATCACGCGCGGCGCCTCGACGGCAGACAACAAGTCGACGAGCATGTACCTCAAGGACGTCCTCTACAGCGCGTCCGACCTCTCGGCGCAGAAAGCAGCCTATGACAAGCTGTCCGAGACCGAGAAGTCAGAGGCGGCGCTCACGTTCACCGTCAGCGACGGCACGGGTAGCGCCAGCACGTCGAAAGAGATCTCGTTCACGTACAAGGAACTCTTTGGCGACAACGTCACGCTGAACGACCTCGCGTCGAAGATCAAGAACTCCGGCGTCAACATCCAGGCGTCGTACGACTCCGTCAATGACAGCTTCTCGCTCTACCAGAAGACGGGCGGCGAGGACAACCAGATCAACCTCTCCGTCGGCACGGGCAAGACCGATGCCGAAGTGCGCGCGACAACGCTGCTCAACAACCTGAACCTCGCAGCGGTCAAGACGGACAAGACGACGGGCACACAGTCGCTGACGGATCTCGCAGATTTCAGCGAATCCAATACGTCGTCGTCGACGGCCGGCACGAGCGGCGTCGCCATCATCGACGGCAAGGAGTACAAGACGACGGGCTCGAAGATCACGGCCGCAAACGTCACGTACACGCTCGTCGGCACGGGCACGACGACGGTCGCCGTCTCGCAGGATACGGACAAGCTCGTCGAAAACGTCAAGAAATTCGTCGAAGACTACAACAAGATCATCGACTCGCTGAACAGCAAGTACTACGAGAAGCAGTACAGCGACTATGGCGTCCTGACGAAGACCCAGGAAAACGGGATGACGGAAGACCAGATCAAGAAATGGAATGAAAAGGCGAAATCCGGCCTCCTGTACCACGACCAGCAGCTCGGCAAGATCATCAGCTCCATGCGCGAAGCGCTCTACACGCCGGTTTCGTCCGTCGATAGCAACTACAACACGATGATGTCCATCGGCATCACGTCCTCGACGGATCAGGGCCACATCGAGCTCGACGAAGACAAGCTGAAAAAAGCCCTCGCGGCCGACCCCGACTGCGTGCGCCAGATCTTCGCCAACAGCGGCGACGTCACGAACGCGGACGGCACGACGTCGACGGACTACGACCAGGAAGGCGTCATGAACCGCATCAGCGATACGCTCTACTCGAATCTCAAGACGCTGAAGAGCTACGCCGGCGACTCGTCGGAGACGTCGGACGGCAGCACGCTCGGCGAGCTCATCGAAAAGCTCAAGACAAAGATGAGCGACTTCAAGACGCAGATGGATGCGTTCGAGAGCGCGCTCTACGACAAATACGATTCCATGGAGACCGCCATCCAGCAGCTCTCTGTCCAGCTCGGCTACATCACGGGCGGCGGCAACTGAGCCGTATATCACGGCCACAGCGTGCAGGATGGCGCAGGAATGGGATAATATAGGAGGAAACCAGATGGTAAATAACGCGGCAGA
Source organism: uncultured Veillonellaceae bacterium (assembly GCA_900318215.1). Classification (GTDB taxonomy): domain Bacteria; phylum Bacillota; class Negativicutes; order Selenomonadales; family Selenomonadaceae; genus Selenomonas_C. The sequence goes on along the minus strand of ONJV01000193.1, from coordinate 818 downwards.
GGCCTACAAGCGCCAGCAGATCATGACGGCGACGCCGGAGGCGCTCACGCTCATGCTCTACAATGGCTGCCTGAAATTCATCGACGAAGGCATCCAGGGCGTGAAAGACAAGAAATGGGAGGCGGCAAACATCTCCCTGCAGAAAGCGCAGAGCATCATCTCCGAGTTCCGCATCACGCTCGACATGGAGTACGACATCTCGAAGCAGCTCATGCCGCTGTACAACTACACGTATGACCGCCTCGTCGAAGGCAACATCAAGAGCGATGTCGCCATGCTCGAGGAAGCGAAAGGCATCATCAAGGAACTCCGCGATGCCTGGGCGCAGGCCATGAAGAAGGCGCGGCAGGAAAAAGGCACGCAGGGCGTGCAGGGAGGCAGCTATGTCGGCTGACGAAAGGCCGCAGGAAGGGCTCGCGGCCGCAAAGGACGACTTCACGCTGTACCTGACGCTCTCGAAAGAGCTGCTGAAATTCATCGGCGAAGAAGACATCGATGAATTCCTGTCACTCGCCGAGCAGCGCGGCCGTCTCGTCGATCGCATGAAGGCGAACCCGGCGACGGAAACCTACCGCAAGACGCCGGAGTGCCAGGCGCTCATCAACGAGATCCACCCGCTCGACATGCAGCTCATCTACAAGGCGAAGTCCTGGCTGAACAAGAGCCGCCGCAAGAATGCCGCCGTCCACGCCTACGACCTCCAGAGTCTCAACCCCGTGGGCAACATCTTCAACAAGCGATATTGACCTCGAAAAAATTTTTTCAAATTTTTTTCGAAAAACGCTTAAGTTTTTTGAAAAACGTTCGATATATAGGGT
>ONJV01000139.1 GCA_900318215.1 uncultured Veillonellaceae bacterium | reverse complement strand
TCTATTTTCGACAAGGATAGGCTTTACGCCTTTTTATTTCCCCGAAATCCTTTTGCTGGTCTCATATGAACAGTGTTGGTGATGTGGGAAGTTTGAGTTGGTAAAAATGACAAAGAAACAAAGGTTTTCGTTTGTTCCTACCAGAATTTGGAGGAATTGCGTGGCAGTTTCCTCTATAATGAATTTTGTCAGATAAACCACTCCAAAGGAAAGGAAGCAACCAAAATGTTCCAACATCCATCGATCAAGGCGCGCGCCGGCGCCCTGCTATCCGCGCTCATGCTCGCTTGCAGCATGGCGTTCGCGGCGGAGCCGGATGAGGGCGTGCAGGTCTTGAAATTCGACCGGCCGGCGAATGTCGCGTCGATGCCGGAGAATTTCCGCACGAATCAGAGCGATTTCAAACGCGTGCACGGCGATGTCTATCCGACGCGCGAAGGCTTTGAAGGCCTGAACGATTCGGGCAGCAGCGTGTTCTCGAAGAACGAGTTCCAATCGCTCTTGAAGCAGATCCCGGCAGAGAAGCAGAAGATCATCGTCGTCGATCTGCGTGATGAGTCCCATGGCTATATCAATGGTCATGCGGTCAGCTGGTACAGCCGCTACAAGACGTTCAACAAAGGCCTTTCTGCAGAGCAGGTCATGGAGCGTGAGGAAGCGCTTCTCAAAGCTGCGCAGAAAGCAGGAACGGTCGAGGTCGCGATGCAGGCGAAAGACAAGAGCAATTCGTTCGTCGCTCCGATCCGGGTCGATTCCGTCATGACGGAGAAGGAGCTCGTCGAATCGCAGGGCGCGAAGTACTACCGCATCCCGATCATGGATTACTCGGCACCGACGCGCGCGAACATCGACCAGTTCGTCGCGTTCTACAAGTCCCTGCCGAAGGGAACCTGGCTGCATTTCCACTGCGAGGCGGGCGTCGGCCGCACGACGATCGCGCTGAGCATGGTGGACATGATCCACAATGCGGCGAAGCTTTCCTATGACGAGATCATGACGCGCGAAGTCCTTCTCGGCGGCCAGGATGTCCGTCAGTCGGCTGCGACGACGTCGGATCCGTACAAGAAAGCGAACTATCCGAAGCGCGCAGCGTTCACGCAGCATTTCTACGATTACGCCAAAGCACATCCTGCCCTTGACATCACGTGGAGCCAGTGGTGCGATCAGCAAGGATATGATTTCTGAAGGATTTGAGAAAGGATGGGGAGGAGCCTCATGAAAAAATCAGCATTTGCGTCTCTTGCGCTCGCGGTGGCACTTTCCGTGCAGACGGGGACGATCGCACTCGCAAACGAACAGCCGGCCAGCGACCAGGCGAAGACCGCCAAGGAATTTCAGGCGCCGGTGCTCGCGCTCAAAGTGGACCGCTACGACAAAGACCAGCTGCCGCGCAATTTCCGCAGCTGCAAGGACGCGCTCACGGGCACGACCCGCGACGGCGTGATGCCGACGGAAAAAGGCCTCCGGGACGAGCAGGTCTCCGCGAGCAGCTGCTTCTCGGAGAAGGAGCTCGAAAAGATCCTTGCGACTGTCCCCACGACGCCGGACAAGTTCTATGACATCGATCTCCGCCTCGAGTCGCACGGCTATCTCGACGGCATGGCCGTCAGCTGGTACTCGTACAAGGACTGGGGCAACGATGGCTGGGATCCCGCGACGGCAAAGCACCGCGAGACGGATCAGCTCAACGACGCGATGAAGAAGAAGCCCATAGAGGTCTATACATTCAACGATGACAGCAACGAAGTCGGCGCACCCATCTATGTCATTTCCCAGAAGGCCAGCACGGAAGAGCAGATGGTGAAGAAGCACGGCGCGCATTACTTCCGCATCGCGATCCCCGATCACTTCCGTCCGGCGGATGCGCAGGTAGACCAGTTCCTCGCCTTCTACAAGCAGCTCCCGAAAGATGCCTGGCTCCACTATCACTGCTATGCCGGCATGGGCCGCACGACGATTTTCATGATCATGCACGACATCTTGAAGAGCGCGCCGCAGGGCGTCTCGTTCGACGACATCATCAAGCGCCAGTATTTGCTCGGCAAAGTCGATCTGAGCGATATCCCCGACAAGAAGCAGAACTGGGAGCGCCAGCTCTACATCGAGCGCTACCGCTTCACGAAGCAGTTCTACGATTACGTCTGCGCCCATCCGAAGCTCGACATGCGCTACCAGGAATGGACGAAGCAGCACAACTACACGGACGGTGCCGTGAATTACCAAGGCTTCGTCTGGCGGCGTGATGCGGAGGATGTGGACGAGCTGCCGCGCAATTTCCGCACCTGCCAGTCGCCGTACACGAACGAGATCACGGACAAAGTCGCGCCCTTCATGGAAAACCATCAGAATCCGACGCGCAAGGGCCTTGACACGCTGGACATTTCCGGCAGCGCCGAGATGTCGCGCAAAGGCTTTGCGGCAGCGCTCACGGAAATCAAGAAATACGCGAAAGGCCCCATCTACGACGTCGATCTCCGGCAGGAGTCGCACGGCTACTTCGACGGCACGCCCGTCAGCTGGTACGGCCTGCGCGACTGGGGCAACGCGGACAAGAACGAAGATCTCGCGCTGATCCAGAAGGATGAGAAAATGCGTTTGAAGGCCGCGCAAAACAGCAAGGACGGCGTCGTGACGGCAGACCTCGAGTCCGGCGCGTACGACAAGTACGCGACGAACGTCGAGAAGCGGAACGTCCAGAAGGCGCAGACGGAGGAAGAGGTCGCCAAGGAACTCGGCGTCAGCTATTTCCGCATCCCGGCGCGTGACCATCTCTGGCCGTCGCCTGCGATGGTCGATTGTTTCATGGATTTCTACAAGACCCTGCCGGAAAATGCCTGGCTCCATTTCCACTGCGAAGCGGGTGCCGGCCGCACGACGGCATTCATGGTCATGACGGACATCTTGAAGAATCCGGATGTCTCGCTTGAGGACATCCTCGCCCGTCAGTACCTCATCGGCGGCAACTACACGGCCTACACGATCGCGAACCCGAAACCGAAAGAGTACAAGGCGCAGTATTACTGGGACAAGGCGCGCATGGTGAAGTGGTTCTACCGCTACGTGCAGGCAAACAAAGCCTCTGGATTTGCAGTCCCGTGGTCTGCCTGGATTGCGGAAAACGATCAGGTGGATTGAAACGATTCGGGCTTCCCGGACGATTTGCAGGAAGGAATCAATCAACATGAAAAAATTTGCAACAACCAGCGCCGCACTCGCGGCCGCCCTGCTCCTGCCAACATTTCCTGCTGCCCCGGCATCTGCCGCCGCGCAGGATCCTGACGTGCAGGATGTCACGCAGATGAAAGCGGAGATCCAGCAGCTGACCGACCGCCTGAACGCGCTCGAGGCGCAGCTCGAGAAAGCCGGAAAGGATGCCGGGAAAGCGGACAAGAAGAAAGCGCCAGAGCTCAAATGGTCTGGCTCGACGAAGATCGGCTACATGTACGATCAGAACAAGACAAGCAAGTCGAAAGGCGAGATCCGCCTCAAGGCGAAGACGAAAGTTGATGACCGCTATGACGTGGCATTCGGCTTGAAATTCAAGGCGACGCAGTCCGAGGGCGGCGATGAAGCGTATCCTTCGGAGAAGAACCGCGTGAAGCTCGATGAGGCGTCGGTCGGGCGGCAGTTCGGCCCCGTGTACCTGAAAGGCGGCGTCCAGTCCGCGACCATCGGCGAAGGTCTCTGGCTCGGCAAGAGCAGCATCAACATGGTGTCGGCGAAATACGATGTCACGCCCCGCGATGCGCTTTATCTCGGCTACGGCCGCGATTCGCAGGCGTATCTTGCGGAAGAAACCTCGAAACCGCGCGCGCGCACGCTCGCGTTCCTCCAGTATCAGCACACGTTCGCGGAGGATGCGCTCCTCGGCATCTACGGCGGCAAGCAGCAGCCGGAGAGCTATCTCGGCATCTACGCGGAAACGCCGGTCGTCGGCAAGCTGCATTTCCGCGGCGAGTTCGTGCACAATACGAACACGGATCACGCTTTCAATGAAACGGACAGCGATGGCAATTCCATCAAGTATGGCTACAAATATTATGGCTCGAAATCCCATGCGGACGGCTATCTCCTGAGCCTCGCATATGGCAAGGCGGAGAAGAAAGGGGATTTCGTCCCGAGCGTCAACTATTTCAACGTCGATCAGAACCTTTTCATGAATTCCAACTATACGTCGTATGATGACTATATCGGAGAAGAAGGGTTCAAGGGCTTTGGCGTCGTGCTCGACTACATGACGAGCGACCACTCGAAACTCTCCCTCGAACGCTATTGGGCGCACACGAAGCCGGACGATGCCAACCGGAAAAACGGTACGGGCAAATCTTTGGAGAAGGCTCCGTACGACGTCCTTTACCTCAAATTCACGACGAAATTCTGATCGCGCCGTTCTTCTTTCGGCAGAGAGCCGCAGCTCCATGGCAATCACGAAGCTGCGGCTTTTCCGTCCTTTGGCAGCGGTTCCCCAAAAAGCAAAAAAGTTTATAAATGAGGCGAGAAAAGCAAAAAATTGGATTCAATACCGGGAGATGCCGCACGTATAATGAAGAATGGAAATGAGAATGGTTGCAGGAACAGGAGGATGCAGAAAAAATGAAATGGATCAACGATGTGCGGGTGTCCATCAAAATCCTGGCGCTCGCGGTGATTGCGGCTGTCGCTCTGCTGTCGGTCGGCTACACGGGGTACAGCATGCTGCAGGCCTCGAATTACCGCATGAGCAAGATGTACAACCAGAAGCTCAAGAATGTGCAGATGGTCAGCGAGCTCAAGTATTTCATGCGCGACATGCAGGTGCACGAGCTGAACCTCGCGGACAGCGCGGATCCGGCAGTGCAGGAAAAGAACCGCAAGACGATCGAGAGCATCAATGACCGCTTCCATCAGACGCTCGATGCGTACAAGGAAAATTCGAAAGGGCTGGATGGCGTCGAGGAGCGCGTGCAGACCATCGAGGCGAGCTGGGAGAAGCTCTACCAGACGGGCAGGAAGATCGACGGGCTCGTCAAGGAGGGCAAGATGGATGAGGCGCGCGCTCTTTACTACGACGAGGGGCAGAAGAACAGCTCGGCGGTCGGCAATCCGGTCAAAGAGCTCTTGGAGCTCATCAATACGAATGCGGAGGAGGTCTACCAGCGCAACCTCGAGAAGGCGGCGGAAGCGACGCGCAACATGCTGATCGAGGGCATCGTCGCGCTCATCGTCCTCGTCGTCGTGGCACAGGTCATCGGCAGGGGCATCACCTCGCCGCTTTACGAAATGAAGCTGGCCTGCGAGCGCCTGCGTGACGGCGATTTCCGTGAAAGCGAGCGCAGGGTCGTGCGCGGCGATGAATTTGGCGAGATGGCCGCGACCGTCGCCGAGATGCGCACGAGCATCGGCAAGCTCATGCGCGGAACGAACGATTCGGCACAGCAGATCGCGGCAGCGAGCGAAGAGCTCACGGCGAGCTCCTCGCAGTCGGCACAAGCGTCGGACCAGGTCGCGCAGTCGGTGCAGCGCGCGGCGTCTGCCGTGACGCAGCAAGAAAACGAAGTGCAGGAATCTTCGGGAGCCGTTGCAAGTGTCAGCACGGCGGTTGACAAGATGCAGGATCAGGCGATGCGCGTGGCAGCGCATGCTTCCGAAGCGTACGACCGCGCGGCATCGGGCGGCAAGGCAATCGCAGGCTCCGTCCAGCGCATCCAGGGCGCGGCCGCGACGGTGCGGCAGTCGGCACAGATCGTGGACAAATTGGGAGAGAATTCCAAGGAGATCGGGAAGATCGTCGAGACGATCTCGGGCATTGCGGAGCAGACGAACCTCCTCGCGCTCAATGCCGCGATCGAGGCGGCACGCGCGGGCGAGGCTGGACGCGGCTTTTCCGTCGTCGCGGACGAAGTCCGGAAGCTCGCCGAGGAGTCGGCGGAAGCCGCGCAGCGCATCACGTCGCTGATCGAGTCGATCCAGCGCGATACGGATGCTGCCGTCGCGTCCATGAAAGACGGCAGCGAGGCCGTCGGCGGCGGCGCATCGTCCGTCGAGCAGCTGAAGGAGATCTTCGACGAGATCCGTGTCTTCGTAGACGGCGTCTCGCGCGAAGCGCAGGCGATGGCGGGCGAGATCCAGAACGTCAACACGCAGGCAGGCGCCATTTCTGCGCAAGTGCAGCAAGTCGAAGCGCAAGGTCACACGGTCGCGAGCGAGATGGAGAATGTCTCGGCCGCGACTGAGGAACAATCCGCATCGGCAAGCGAGATTGCAGGCGCCAGCGAAT
>ONJV01000122.1 GCA_900318215.1 uncultured Veillonellaceae bacterium | reverse complement strand
AAGCAGAAAGAGCATGCAGGAGAAATCCACAGCACCAGCACTGAAAAATTGCCCGCAGAAGCGCGGCGTTTGCACGCGTGTCTACACGACGACGCCGAAAAAGCCGAACTCGGCTCTGCGTAAGGTCGCTCGTGTTCGTCTGACGAACAGCATCGAAGTGACTGCATACATTCCTGGCATTGGTCATAATCTCCAGGAGCATAGTGTTGTTCTCATCCGCGGCGGTCGTGTCAAGGACCTCCCAGGTGTCCGCTACCACATCATCCGTGGTTCGCTCGATACTGCCGGTGTTCAGGATCGCGGCCAGTCCCGTTCCAAATACGGCGCTAAGAAAGCGAAAGCAAAGAAGAAATAACACAAGCTCGCGTGAGACTATGAAAAGGAGGTAACACAATGCCAAGAAAAGGTTCCGTCCCGAAGCGTGACGTACTGCCGGATCCGGTGTACCACAACAAGACGGTGACGAAATTCATCAATAAAGTGATGCTCTCCGGCAAGAAGAGCGTTGCTGAGCGCGTCGTCTATGATGCGTTCGAGACGATCCGTGCCAAGACGGGCAAGGATCCGCTGGAAGTCTTCGAGACGGCTCTCAAGAATGTCATGCCGGTTCTCGAGGTTCGTGCCCGCCGCGTCGGTGGTGCGAACTACCAGGTCCCGGTCGAGGTTCGTCCGGACCGCCGCATGACGCTCGGCATCCGCTGGATCGTCAACTACGCACGTCTGCGCGGCGAGAAGACCATGGAAGAGCGCCTTTCGGGCGAGCTCATGGACGCTGCCAACAGCACGGGCGCAGCTTTCAAGAAGAAGGAAGATACGCATAAGATGGCAGAGGCCAACAAGGCGTTTGCACATTATCGCTGGTAATCCTTTTTCTACTATATAAGGAGAGATATCAGAAGTGCCAAGAGAGTATTCCCTTGAAAAGACTCGCAATATCGGCATCATGGCACATATCGATGCTGGTAAGACGACGACCACCGAGCGTATCCTCTTCTACACGGGTGTCAACCACAAGATCGGCGAAGTCCATGATGGCGCTGCCACGATGGACTGGATGGTTCAGGAGCAGGAGCGCGGCATCACGATCACGTCGGCCGCAACGACCTGCCATTGGAAAGACCATCGTATCAACATCATCGATACGCCGGGCCATGTGGATTTCACGGTGGAAGTTGAGCGTTCCCTGCGCGTCCTCGATGGTGCTGTCGCGGTCCTGACCGCGCGCGGCGGTGTCGAGCCTCAGACCGAGACGGTCTGGCGCCAGGCTGAAAAATACAACGTTCCGCGCATGGCGTATGTCAACAAGATGGACATCACCGGCGCAGATTTCTACAATGTCATCAAGATGATGAAGGAGCGCCTGCAGGCTAATGCCGTTGCGATCCAGCTCCCGATCGGTGCCGAGGACGACTTCAAGGGCATCATCGACCTCATCAAGATGGAAGCCATTGTCTATGAAGACGACCTCGGCAAAGTCGAGGATGAGGTTGCCATCCCGGATGACATGAAAGACCTCGCGGAAGAGTACCGCGAGAAGCTGCTCGAGGCTTGCTCCGAGCAGGACGATGACTTCATGGAGAAGTACCTCGGCGGTGAAGACATCACCGAGGCGGACATCAAGAAGGTCATCCGCAAAGCAACGGTCGCCTGCGACATGGTGCCGGTCACCTGCGGTACGTCCTACCGCAACAAGGGCGTCCAGCCGCTCCTCGATGCCATCGTCGACTTCATGCCGGCCCCGACGGATATTCCGCCAATCAAGGGCACGGATCCTGAGACGGGCGAAGAAGACCACCGTCCGTCGAGCGACGACGAGCCGTTCGCAGCGCTCGCGTTCAAGATCATGACGGATCCGTTCGTCGGCAAGCTCGCGTTCTTCCGCGTCTATTCCGGCACGCTCGATGCTGGTTCCTACGTCTACAACTCGACGAAGGGCAAGAAAGAGCGTATCGGCCGTATCCTGCAGATGCATGCAAACCACCGCAAAGAGATCGAGAAGGTCTACAGCGGCGATATCGCTGCTGCTGTCGGCCTCAAGGATACGACGACGGGCGACACGCTCTGCGACGAAGAGCATCCGATCATCCTCGAGTCCATGGAGTTCCCGGATCCGGTCATCTCCGTTGCTGTTGAGCCGGCAACGAAGAACGACCAGCAGAAGATGGGCGTAGCGCTCCAGAAGCTCGCAGAAGAAGATCCGACGTTCCGCGTCCGCACGGACGAGGAAACGGGCCAGACGATCATCTCCGGCATGGGCGAGCTCCATCTGCAGATCATCATCGACCGCATGCTCCGCGAGTTCCACGTCGACTGCAAGGTCGGCGAGCCGCAGGTCGCTTATCGTGAGACGATCCGCAAGGTCGTCGAGAAGGCGGAAGGCAAGTTCGTCCGCCAGTCCGGCGGTCATGGCCAGTACGGCCACTGCGTGCTCAAGCTCGAGCCGCAGGAGGCTGGCGCAGGCTTCACGTTCGAGAATGCTGTCGTCGGCGGTGCGATTCCGAAAGAATTCATCAAGCCGATCGAAGATGGTATCCGTCAGGCCATGGAGTCCGGCGTTGTCGCCGGCTACCCGATGGTCGACATCAAGGCTACGGTCTACGATGGTTCCTTCCATGAAGTCGACTCCTCGGAGGCAGCCTTCAAAGTGGCAGGTTCCATGGCATTCAAGAACGGCGCAGAAAAGGCAAATCCGGTTCTTCTCGAGCCGTATGTCAAAGTCGAAGTCACGGTTCCGGAGGAGTACATGGGCGACGTCATCGGCGACCTGAACTCCCGCCGCGGCCGCATCGAGGGCATGGAAGCACGTAATGGCGCACAGGTCATCAACGGCTTCGTCCCGCTCTCCGAGATGTTCGGCTACTCGACGGATCTGCGTTCCAAGACTCAGGGCCGAGGGAACTACAGCATGGAAGTTGCTTACTATGATGAAGTTCCTAAGAATATTGCCGATCAGATTGTTGCCAAGAACAAAGGCGAATAAGGGAGGAAACAACCACAATGGCAAAAGAAAAGTTTGAGAGAACGAAACCGCATGTCAACATCGGTACGATTGGTCACGTCGATCACGGCAAGACGACGCTGACGGCTGCAATCACGAAAGTTCTTTCCCAGACGGAAGGCTGCAAGGCTGCTTTCGAAGACTATGCCGACATCGACAAGGCTCCGGAAGAGCGCGAGCGCGGCATCACGATCAACACGGCTCATGTCGAGTATGAGACGAAGAAGCGTCATTACGCTCACGTTGACTGCCCGGGCCATGCTGACTATGTCAAGAACATGATTACGGGTGCTGCTCAGATGGACGGCGCAATCCTCGTCGTCTCCGCTGCTGACGGCCCGATGCCGCAGACGCGCGAGCACATCCTGCTTGCCCGCCAGGTCGGCGTGCCGGCTATCGTCGTCTTCCTCAACAAGGTTGACCAGGTTGACGATCCCGAGCTCCTCGAGCTCGTCGAGATGGAAGTCCGCGAGCTCCTTTCGAGCTATGACTTCCCGGGCGATGACATCCCTGTCATCACGGGTTCCGCTCTCAAAGCCCTCGAAGGCGACGAAGAGCAGCAGAAGAAGATCCTCGAACTCATGGATGCTGTCGATGAGTACATCCCGACGCCGACGCGCGACACGGACAAGCCGTTCCTGATGCCGGTCGAGGATGTCTTCACGATCACGGGCCGCGGCACGGTCGCTACGGGCCGTGTCGAGCGTGGCGAGCTCAAGATGAACGATACGGTTGAGATCGTCGGCCTCCAGGACGAGCCGAAGCAGACGGTTGTCACGGGCATCGAGATGTTCCGCAAGATGCTCGATACGGCTGTCGCTGGTGACAACATCGGCGCACTGCTCCGCGGCATCGATCGCAAGGAGATCGAGCGTGGCCAGGTTCTCGCAAAGCCGGGCACGATTCATCCGCACACGACGTTCAAGGCTCAGGTCTATGTCCTCACGAAGGAAGAGGGCGGCCGTCATACGCCGTTCTTCTCCAACTATCGCCCGCAGTTCTACTTCCGCACGACGGACGTCACGGGCGTCATTAAGCTGCCGGAAGGCACGGAGATGGTCATGCCTGGCGATAACGTCGAGATGGACGTCGAGCTCATCACCCCGATCGCAATCGAGAAGGGCCTCCGCTTCGCTATCCGCGAGGGCGGCCATACGGTTGGCGCAGGTCGTGTCACGGAGATCGAAGGCTAATCCATTCGAATAAAAATATCCTTTCAGTAAGAGCGGCGCTCGCGTCGCTCTTATTTCAAGGGTATTTTTAGATAGATACCCCCATGCGATGACGCGGCAGATGGCTCGGCCGGGACCGAGGGAACTGCTGCGGAGAAATGTTTGGGCCAAGAGTCTGGACGATAAGGAGGAAATTTCATTGTCTAAGAATCAGAAAATCAGAATCCGTTTGAAGGCTTATGATCACAAAGCCCTCGACCAGAGTGCCGTGAAAATCGTGGACACGGCAAAAAAGACGGGCGCTATGGTGTCCGGTCCGATTCCTCTCCCGACGGAAAAGAACATCTATACGATCCTGCGTTCCCCGCATGTCAACAAAGACAGCCGTGAGCAGTTCGAGATGCGCACGCACAAGCGCCTCATCGACATCCTCCAGCCGACGAACAAGACGGTGGATGCGCTCATGAGACTCGACCTGCCGGCAGGCGTGGACATCGAGATCAAGCTCTGATCCTGAGGAGGTGGAACACATGTCGAAAGCTATTTTAGGTAGAAAACTTGGTATGACCCAGATCTTCACGGAAGAGGGCAAAGTCGTCCCCGTCACGGTCGTCGAGTCCGGCAACAATGTCGTGCTCATGAACAAGACGGTCGAGAGCGATGGCTACAACGCCGTCCAGCTCGGCTTCGGCGAAGTGAAGGAAAAGAATGTCAATAAGCCGCTCAAGGGCCATTTCGCAAAAGCTGGCGTCCAGCCGGTAAAGTTCATCCGCGAAATGCGTCTTGCGGATCCTTCGGAATACAAAGTCGGTGACAGCATCGGCGTTGATATATTTGCTGCTGGAGAGCTTGTTGATGTCGTCGGTACTTCCAAGGGCAAAGGTTTTGCTGGCGGTATCAAGCGCCACAACTTCGCTTGCGGCCCGATGGGCCACGGCTCCAAATCGCATCGCGAGCCGGGCTCCACGGGTGCCATGATTTCCGGTCCTGGCGGACGCGTCCTCAAGGGCAAGAAGCTGCCGGGCCGCATGGGTGGCGAGCGCGTCACGGTGCAGCACCTCACGGTCGTCCGTGTCGATGCAGACCGCAACCTCATCCTCATCAAGGGTGCCATCCCGGGCCCGAAGAAGAGCTTCGTCGTTATCAAAGACACCGTCAAACCGGTGAAGCCGGCGAAGAAAAACTAATCTGGAAGGAGGAACATCAACATTATGGCTACAGTAGCAGTTTTTGATATCGCGAACAACAAAGTTGGCGATCTCGATCTCAACGAGAACATCTTCGGCGTGGAGATGAACGCTGGCCTCCTGCATCAGGCAGTCCTCATGCAGCTCGCCTCCGAGCGTCTCGGCACGCATGCAACGAAGACGCGCTCCTTCGTCCGTGGCGGCGGCCGCAAGCCCTGGAAGCAGAAGGGCACGGGCCGTGCTCGTTCCGGTTCGACGCGCAGCCCGCTGTGGGTCGGCGGCGGCACGGTCTTCGGACCGCATCCGCGCAAGTATGCTTTCTCGATGCCGCGCAAGCAGCGCCGCCTCGCGATCAAGTGCGCACTTTCTGACAAAGTGAAGAGCGGCGACTTCATCGTCCTCGAGAGCCTCAACTTCGACGCTCCGAAGACGAAGCAGGTCACGAAGCTCCTCGGCGATTTCGGCGTAGACAAGAAGACGCTCTTCATCACGGCTGATGAAGCAGAGAACGTCGAGAAGTCCGCGCGCAACATTCAGGGTGTGAAAGCCATCAACACGAATGGACTCAACGTGTTCGACATTCTCAACTCGGACAAGCTGTTCATCACGAAGGATGCCATCACCCGTATCGAGGAGGTATTCGCATAATGGAAGCACGTGATATCCTGATCCGTCCGCTCATCACCGAGCGCACGACGCAGCTCATGGCCGAAGGCAAATACGTCTTCGTCGTCGCAAAGGCTGCGAACAAGATCGAAATTGCCAAGGCCGTCGCTGAGGCTTTCAACGTGAAAGTCGACAAAGTCAACACGGTCAATGTCCTTGGCAAGACGAAACGCATGGGCCGCACCTCTGGCAAGCGCCCGGACTATAAGAAAGCCATCGTGAAGCTCGCTGCTGGCGAAAGCATCGAGTTCTTCCAGGCTTAATCTAAGAGAAGGAGGTAAAACAAGTGGCAGTAAAGAGTTTCAAGCCATATTCTGCAGGACGCCGTTTCATGACGGTCGCGTCCTTTGACGAAATCACGGCTGACAAGCCGGAAAAATCCCTGACGGAGCGCCTCATGAAGAAGGGCGGCCGCAACCAGCAGGGTCGTCTGACGGTCCGCCATCAGGGCGGCGGTCACAAGCGCCTCTATCGCGTGATCGACTTCAAGCGCAACAAGGACGGCATCCCGGCCCGCGTCGCAACGATTGAATATGATCCGAACCGCAGCGCCCGCATCGCACTCCTCAACTATGTGGACGGCGAGAAGCGCTACATCCTCGCACCGAACGGCCTCAAGGTCGGCGACATGGTCGAGTCCGGCGAGCAGGCTGACATCAAGGTCGGCAACGCGCTCCCGCTCAAGAACATCCCGGTCGGCACGATGGTGCACAATGTCGAGCTCAAGATCGGCAAGGGTGCACAGCTCGTCCGCAGTGCTGGTTCTTCCGCACAGCTCATGGCAAAAGAAGGCAACTACGCACTTCTCCGTCTCCCGTCCGGCGAGCTCCGCCGCGTGCACGTCAACTGCCGTGCGACGATCGGCGAGGTCGGCAACCTCGAGCATGAGAACATCACGCTCGGCAAGGCAGGCCGCAATCGCTGGCTCGGCGTCCGCCCGGAGAACCGCGGCGTCGCTATGAACCCGAACGACCATCCGCATGGCGGCGGCGAGGGCCGCTCTCCTGTCGGCCGCAAGCACCCGGTCACGAAGTGGGGCAAATGCGCTATGGGCGCAAAGACGCGCCGCAAGAAGGCATCCGACAAGTTCATCGTCAGAGGCCGCACGAAATAATTTTTATGAGAGTCATCGACAGGCAGCATGAACGGAAAACTATCGCTGCCTGACGGAAGGAGGAACAACACTTGTCAAGATCGATCAAGAAGGGCCCTTTCGTTGAAGAGAGCCTCATGAAAAAGATCACGGCACTCAACGAAGCGAACGACAAGAAAGTCGTCAAGACCTGGTCCCGCAGCTCCACGATT
>ONJV01000126.1 GCA_900318215.1 uncultured Veillonellaceae bacterium | reverse complement strand
AACTGGCTGCTCTCGCTCTCGTTCATCTCCGCACTCGGCATGGATCTTGGTGCATTCATCATCATCTTCCTTGTCGTCGGCATCACGACGCAGAAATTCGGCAAGAACCACAAGTTCTCCGATGCTGTCCCCGTCCTCCCGTTCTGCCTGCTCGCAGCATTCAGCTTCTCGCTGTTCTCGCTGCCGCTCGCACGCTTCATCGGCAGCGAGATCACGTCGCTCGCCGCTGCTGCCATCACGGTCTTCGTGCTGCTCGGCGCAGCCAAGACGGGCTTCCTCATGCCGAAAGATGTCTGGCGCTTTGAGTCGCAGGAGGCCAAAGCTGCTGAGAAGAGCGGCGACACCGTGGCAACGTCCCACATGTCGCTCCTGAAGGCGTGGACGCCGTACCTCCTCATCTCGCTCTGGCTCGTCCTGACGCGCATCCCGCAGATCGGCCTGAAGCCGATCGTGCAGAGCTTCTCTGTCTCTGTGAGCAACATCCTCGGCGTCGAGAATGCCGTCTGGTCGTTCAAGTATGTCAACAACCCGGGCATCGCGCCCTTCATCCTCGTCGTTCTGATTGGCATCGCGCTCTATGGTCTGAACGGCGCGCAGGTCAAGCACATGTTCGTCGCTTCGGGCCGCCAGGTCTACGGCGCGTTCATCGCCCTGCTGTTCGGCTTCGCGCTCGTCTACATCTATCGTTATTCGAATGCGAATGCCGCTGGCTTCGAATCCATGCTGCTCGCGATGGCACACGGCATGGCCGACCTCGCTGGCGAGAACTTCTTCTACGTCTCCCCGATCATCGGCAGTATCGGCGCTTTCATGTTCGGTTCCAACACGGTCTCGAACATCATGTTCACGCCGTTGCAGTTTGAGACGGCAACCATCCTGAATCTCCCGCAGATCGCCATCGTCGCCCTCCAGAACCAGGGCGGTGCCATCGGCAACATGATCTGCATCAACAACATCGTCGCTGTCTGCGCGACGACCGGCATCTCCGGCGTCGAAGGCAAGCTGATCCGGACGGACGCGGTTCCGTGGTTCGTCTACTACATCATCTGCATCGTCGTCATGACGGCAGTGCTCAGCCTCGGGCTGATTCCAGCTTACTGATTCCCGATTACCCATTCCTTCCTTTCGCGGCGCCGCGCTGGCGCCGCTTTTTTCTTTTTGCTGAAAGATTTGTGCTATACTAGTAGGAAAGCTATGAAAAAGGATGATTTCCGATATGCCAGATATGATCGAACTCTCGAAGCTCACGACGGAGCAGCGCAACCCGCGCACGATGCACATCGACGAAGTGCCGACGCTCGAACTCGTGCGCCTCATCAATGACGAAGACAAGCGCGTGCCGCTCGCGGTCGAGCGGATTCTGCCGGATGTCGCGCGCGCTGTCGACCTCGTCGCGGCCGCGCTTGCGGCGGGCGGACGGCTCTTCTATCTCGGCGCGGGGACGTCGGGACGGCTCGGCATCCTCGATGCCGTCGAATGCCCGCCGACGTACCGCACCGACCCCGAGCGCATCGTCGGCCTCATCGCTGGCGGCACGCCTGCCATCTTCCGCGCGAAGGAAGGGGCCGAGGATGACCCCGAGCTCGGCGCAGCCGACCTCAGAGCGCAGAATTTTTCCGCGAAAGACATCGCGGTCGGCATCGCGGCGTCGGGACGGACGCCCTACGTGCTCGGCGCGCTGCGCTATGCGCGCTCTGTCGGCGCAAAGACCATCGCGCTCGCCTGCACGTCGCCTGCCGCCATCGCGGAAGATGTCGATGTCGCGCTGCTGCCCATCGTCGGCCCCGAGGCCATCACGGGCTCGACGCGCATGAAGGCCGGCACGGCGCAGAAGCTCGTGCTCAACATGCTCTCGACGGGCGCGATGGTGAAGCTCGGCAAGACATATGGCAACCTCATGGTCGATGTCAAAGCATCAAACGCGAAGCTCACGGAACGCGCGACGCGCATCGTCATGGAGGTCGCGGAATGTTCGCGCGAGACGGCTGCCGAAGCGCTGAAGCTCGCAGACGGCCGCGCGAAGGTCGCCATCCTGCGCGTACTGACCGGCAGGGACATCGCGGGCTGCGAGGCGCTGCTCGAACAAAATCACGGCCGCCTGCGCGCGGCGATGAACGCGAAGAACGAAGGAGGCTCCGTGCATGACGGAAAATGAACAGATTGCCAGCGGCGTGCTCGCGGCACTCGAAAACTCTGGCGGCCGCCCGTCGCTCCTGCGCGCCTATAACTGCATGACGCGGCTGCGGCTCTCATTTGATGAAGTGGCCGGCATCCCCGACGGCCTCGCGGATGCGGTCGCGGGGCTCCCCAGCGTGCTCGGCACGAATGTAAGCGGCACGGAGCTCCAGATCATCCTCGGCCCCGGCAAAGCCGCAAATGTCACGGCAGCGCTCAACAAGCTGCTGGCCGCCTCAAAGCCTGCCGCTCCCTCGGAGAAAGAAGCACCTGCTGACGACCGCCCCCAGATTGGCGACGGCAAGGCACTCCACGCCAAAATCCGTGCGAAGAATGCGACACCCGTCAAGCTGTTCTTCAAGCGCATCGCAAGCATCTTCATTCCGCTGATTCCGGGCTTCATCGCCTGCGGCCTCATCAGCGGCTGCCTCAACGTCGTCGCGAAGGTCGCGCCTGATGTCACGACGGGCCCGCTCTTCCAGCTGCTTGCCATCGCGGGCTCGACAGTCTTTTTCGGCATGAACCTGCTCGTCGGCCGCAACACGATGGAAGAATTCGGCGGCACGCCCGTGCTCGGCGCCATCCTCGGCGCTTTGCTCTCGCATCCGAACCTCGCGCACGTCACGCTGAATGGCGAGACGCTCGTGCCGGGCCGCGGCGGCATCATCTCCGTCCTGCTCGTCGCCATGCTCGCGAGCGTCATCGAAAAACAGGTCAAGCGTTTCGTACCTGAGGCGCTCTCGCTCTTCGTCACGCCGCTCGTGACATTCCTCGTCTCCGGCACGATTGCCATCCTCGTGCTGCAGCCTGTCGGCGGCGCACTCTCCGACCTGATTGGAAACACTGCGACCGGGGCGATTGCAGCAGGCGGGGCTCTCACCGGCGCCGTGCTCGGCGGCACATTCCTGCCGATGGTCATGCTCGGTATCCATCAGACACTCACGCCGATTCACGCCGAGCTCCTCGCGCGCTATGGCGTCACGATTCTCTTGCCCGTGCTCGCGATGGCGGGCGCCGGACAGGTCGGCGCGAGCTTTGCGGTCTGGTGCCGCACGAAAAACACGCGCCTGAAGAAAATCATCGCCTCGGCGCTCCCCGTCGGCATCCTCGGCATCGGCGAACCTCTGATCTACGGCGTCACGCTGCCGCTCGGGAGGCCCTTCCTCGGCGCCTGCATCGGCGGGGCCTGTGGCGGTGCCGTGCAGGCAGCGTTCGGCGTCGGCGCCGCGACGCTCGGCATCAGCGGCCTGCCGCTCGCAGCCGCGACGGACAACATTCCCATCTATCTCCTGGGCCTCGTTTGCGCCTACATCGGCGGCTTCGTCGCGACGCTCGTCATCGGCTTCGACGACCCCGTCGAGACAGCAAACGCAGATTCTTCTTCAGAAAGGGTGTGATTTTTTGCAAAATGGCATCTCGATCTATCCCGGCCTCGACAACACGCCCGACGAAAATCTCGCGCTCATCGAGACGGCGGCTGCCGCTGGCATCACGCGCGTCTTCACATCGCTGCACATCCCCGAGAGCGACACGCATGCGCTCAAAAAAGAAATCGGCACGCTGCTCGGCGCGGCGCGCGCACATCACATGGAAGTCATCTCCGACGTCAGTCCGAAGACGCTTGAACTGCTCGGACTCAAAGAGTTCCGCCCGTCAGCGTTCCGCATGCTCGGCATCACGACCATCCGGCTCGACTACGGCTTTTCGCCCGAGGAAATCGCGCAAATCAGCCACAACAGCCCGAAGCTCCGCATCCAGCTCAATGCCTCGACGATCACGCGCGACCTGCTGCACCAGCTCGACGCTTGCAAGACGGATTTCTCGCGCATCGACGCGCTGCATAATTTCTACCCGCGCGTCGGCACGGGCCTCAGCGAAATGACGCTCATCAAGCAGAACGCGCTGCTGCACCGCCTCGGCATCCATGTCGGCGCGTTCGTCACGACGCAGGGCGGTCGGCGGCGCGGCCCGCTCGGCGAAGGCTTGCCGACACTTGAATCGCACCGCACCATGACGCCTGAGCGTGCCGCGCGCCATCTCGTCGCGCTCGGCACGGATTCCGTCTTCCTCGCCGACAGTCTGCCGACGCAGGCAGAAATCCAGTCGCTCGGCCAGCTGCGCGACGACTGCGTCACAATCGGCGCCGAACTCCTGACGGACGACGACGCGAGCCGCCGCCTGCTCTCCCATGTCTTCACCTCGCGCGTCGATGAAGCGCGCGACGCCATCCGCGCACAGGAGAGCCGCAGCATCATCGCAAAAGCTCATGCAACCATCGCGCCCGAAGCAGCCGAAGCCCGCCCGCGCGGCGTCGTCACGATTGACAACGAGCAGGCTGGCCGCTACATGGGCGAGCTTGAAATCGTCAAGAAGAACCTGCCCGCCGACCCGCGCGTCAACGTCTGCGCACGCATCGACCGCGCCGATTTCCCGCTCATCGCCTGCATCTCGCCCGGCCGAAAATTTTCTTTCACATTCCATAGCAAGAACTAGGAAATCCGTGGTATGATGAAGAATAACAAACCACAAAGGACTGAATGACATCCATGAAGAAAACCGCCCAAGATGACGTCTGCGAAATCCACAAGACGCATCCGTCCGCCCTCGAGCTCGCGCGGCTCCATGAAGCCGACGACGAGACGAGCCTGCGCCTCGCCGAAGTCTTCAAAGTGCTTGGCGACCGCACGCGCATCAAGCTGCTGTCGCTCCTGGCGCATAAGGAAGAGCTCTGCGTCTGCGACATCGCCGAGGCGCTCGGCATGGGCCAGTCCGCCATCTCGCACCAGCTCCGCGTGCTGCGCGGCGCGCGCCTCGTGAAATTCCGCAAGGAGGGCAAGGAAGCCTTTTACTCGCTCGACGACGACCACGTCGTCACGCTCATGCAGCAAGGCCTCGACCACGTCCTGCACGGCTGAGCACATCTCTCGCGCTCGCGCTTTCCGCTTTGATGTAGGGAAAGGAATTTTTGCTATGAAGAAGCATCGTTTCGCGAAAAAAATCCTCCTGCTCCTCGGCCTCTCGCTGCTCGTCACGACGAGCACGACGCTCGCTTCGCCGACGCTCAAGACTGGCTCGCACGGCCACGACGTCATGCTGCTGCAGCAGAAGCTCATGGAAATCGGCTACGCGCCCGGCTCGGCTGACGGCGTCTATGGCAGCGGTACAGAGCGCGCCGTCGCCGAGTTCCAGCGCGACCAGAACATCCACGTCACGGGCGTCGTCAATGCCGCAACATGGCGCGCGCTCAAGAACGTGAAAAGCACGAAGACCTGGGGCATCGACATCCAGCCTGCCCAGAAAGCGGAAGCGGCGCCTTCCGTCAAAGGCCCGCTCGCACCGAACAACGCGCCGATTCTGCCGCGCAGCAAAGTCAGCTCCATCATCCAGACGGCCAAGAACTACATCGGCACGCCCTACAGCTTCGGTGGCACGACGCCGAAGGCGTTCGACTGCTCGGGCTACCTGCAGTACGTCTTCGCGAAAAACGGCATCTCCATCCCGCGCCTCGCCGACGACCAGTACAAGCTCGGCACACGCACGAAGAGCACGAGCCAGCTCGAACCCGGCGACCTCGTCTTCTTCACGACGTACGAGCCAGGGCCGTCGCACTGCGGCATCTATCTCGGCAGCGGCGAGTTCATTCACGCGAGCTCCAGCAAGGGCGTGCGGATTGACGCGCTGTCGAATGCGTATTGGCAGCCGCGATACATCGGGGGCAAACATATTGTGATGTAACAAAGAAGGCGTGACTTTCGCACCCGCGGAAGTCACGCCTTCTTTGTTGTTTTGTCATGCAGGGGACTGCCTAACGGCATAAGCGACCGCATAGGCGCTAAAGCGCCTTGCGTCTGCTTATCCCCCCGCCTTTCGAGTTTTTGATGACAAAAAGTGGTAAATCCATGTATATGCTATCGGCACGATGACGAGGGTCAGGAGGGTCGAGGTCACGATGCCGCCGATGATGGCGTAGGCCATCGGGGCGCGGAGCTCGGCACCGGCGCCGGCACCGAGGGCGATGGGCAGCATACCGAAAATAATCGATATCCGCCGAGGCATCTGCAAATGCTTCCTCAAAGTCGCTGAGCGACGTGTTCTCGAGGTTCGCCGTGAGGCGGACCTCTTTTTTGCGGTCATAGCGCCGCACGCTGCCGCTCGCCGTGTCCTGTTCGATGCGCGCGACCTGCGCGAGCGGCACGCGCTTGTTGTCGCTTGCGGGGACGAAAACGTTCTGCAGCATCGCAGACGTCGCGCGATCGCCGCCATCGAGGCGCAGGCGGATATCGACCTGCTCGTCCTTGTCGCTAAATTTGCCAACGACCGTGCCCTGGAGCATCGTGCCGAGCGTCTCGCCGATGGCCGCCGGCGTGACGCCGAGCTCGTTTGCCATCGCATCATTTCGCACGATCTTGAGCTCCGACGCGCCTGTGCGCACGGACGACGTGACATCGCGCACGCCCGGGATCGTGCGCAGGACGCCTTCGACCTCGTGGCTGATAGCCTCGAGCTGCGCTGCGTCGTCGCCTGTGATGGAGAGCGCGACCGGCTTGTCATAGCCGATCGTCACATCCGCCTGGAAGCCTGCGAGCGCATTGACGCGCGCGCGGCAGTCGCGGACGATTTCGTCCTGCGTGCGGTCGCGGTCCGCTTTGGGAACCAGCTGGACAAAGAAATTCGCGTCCTGCGTGTCGGAGCGCTGGTAGACGTGCAGGACACCCGGCACCTCGGCAAGCGCCGCCCGCACGGCTTCGAGGTCTCGGCCTGCCGCCGTGACGCTTTCGCTGCGCGGCGCATTCACGCGCAGCGTGAACTGCGACTGATCGGACGTCGGCGTGAATTCCTGCCCGATCTGCGTCAGGACAAAGAGGCTCACGACCAGCAGCGCCACCGCGCCTGCCATGACACGCTTGCGTTCATGCTCCAAGATGTGGTGCAGCACGCCGCGATACCATGCTTCCAGCGCCGTGAACGCGGTTTGGAACCGCTGCCACGGCTGTTTCAAAAACGTTGGCATCGCCGGTTTTCCGACGGGCA
>ONJV01000051.1 GCA_900318215.1 uncultured Veillonellaceae bacterium | reverse complement strand
GAGCTGTCGCCGAAGGCGACTGAGCGGGTGTCGAAGACGGGAATTTACTTTATGATACGAATGAGCCTGCGAAGGAACAACCTTCGCAGGCTCGTTTCATTTCTGCAGCGATTGGAAAATCCGTTTGACTGGCAGCAGTTTCAAAATGATGAAGCAGATGATGAAATCCGGCACGAGATATGTCGCATTGAACACCATCGAATACACGGCCGGGTTCATGCCTTCGGGTGCATAGCTCGCGAAGAACACGACACCCGAGATGAAGTGGCAGGCGAAGCGCGCGATGAACGCGAGCGCTGTCGAGGCGATGCGGTGCGCGGGCAGGAGCCCCGCAAGCCCCATGCACATGTACGGCAGCGGATAATCGAACAGCACCTGCACGGGATGCAGGATGTAGGGGTCCTGCATCATGTTGAGGAAGCCGTAGAGGCAGCCGCCAATCGCGCCGACAATCGGCCCTTCGAGATAGGCGAGCAGAATGAGCGGAACCATGCCACCGAGCGTGACGCTGCCGCCCTGCGGCATGTGAAAGATGCGCAGCTGCTCGAGGACGAGCGTCGCCGCAATCATCAGCGCGGCAAAGACGACCTGCCGCGTTGTCAGATGCAATTTCATATTCGGAAGACTCCTTTCTTTCTGTCCTCCTTATTCTAGGAGTTTCGTTGCAGGATTGCAAGAGACGCATGTTGCAGCTGTTACGGAAAAACAAAGATTTGTCTGCTATGATAAAAGACAATCGAGAAGTACAGGACTGGAGGAGTCTTCATGAAGAAATGGGCCATCATCTATTCGTCTGTCACGGGCAATACGAAGAAGATTGCCGATGCTATGGCAGAAGCGCTCGAAGGGAACGTCGATGTCTTCCGCGTGCAGGATGCGCCGCAGAAGCTCGACAACTATGAAGTCGTTCTGCTCGGCTACTGGCTGCGCCTCGGCGCGCCCGACCCGCGGATGCTGAAATATCTGCCGATGGTGCACGATGCGCGCGTCTGCTTCTTCCAGACGCACGGCACGGATCCGACGAGCGAGCACGCCATCACGTCGTTCGCGCGCGCAGGCTACCAGCTCGGCAAGGGCTGCGAGATTCTCGGCACATTCGGCTGCCGCGGCAAGATCAACCCGAGCCTCTTGGAGCATCGCAAGAACGCGGGTCCGGACGACCCGCATGGCGGCCCGCAGAGTCTCGAGCGCTGGAAGCTCGCCTCGACGCACCCCGACGAAGGCGATGTCGTGGCGGCGAAGGAATTCGTCCATGCCATGCAGCGCAAGCTCCAGCTCAAGCAGAAGTACCTGGCCGCGAAGCAGGCAAAGATGGCAGCGGCAACGGCGGCAGCAAAGCCGGAGGCAAAAACAGAATAAAACGTTTTCCGTTCAGAATCGGAGATAAAGTTGCAGGATTTTGGATTGTTCCATCCTGCTTCTTTTTTTATACTATAGATATAGAAATCTTCTGAAAGAGGTGGGAAACGTGAGTGTTGCCATCGAAATCGAGAACGTCATCAAGCGCTATGGAGACCTGACGATCATCCCGGGGCTCACGGAGCATATCAAGAACGGCGAATTTTTTACGCTCCTGGGGCCGTCGGGCTGTGGAAAGACGACGCTCCTGCGCATGATTGCCGGATTCAACACCATCGAGGGCGGCGAGATCCGCTTCAACGACAAGGTCATCAACGACATCCCGGCGCACAAGCGCAACATCGGCATGGTGTTCCAGAGCTATGCGATTTTTCCGCATCTGACGGTGCGCGAGAATGTCGAGTATGGCCTGAAGCTCCGCAAGATCTCGAAGAGCGAGATGAAGGAGAAAGTCGACAAAATCCTCGACGTCGTGCAGATCACGGAGTATCAGGACCGCCTGCCGGAGCGCCTCTCGGGCGGCCAGCAGCAGCGCGTCGCGCTCGCGCGCGCCATCGTCATTCATCCGAGCGTGCTGCTGATGGATGAACCGCTTTCGAACCTCGACGCGAAGCTCCGCATCGAGATGCGCTCGGCCATCCGCGCCGTGCAGAAGCAGGTCGGCATCACGACGGTCTACGTCACGCACGACCAGGAGGAGGCGCTGTCCATTTCCGACCGCATCGCGGTCATGAAGAAGGGCGTCATCCAGCAGACGGCGCGGCCGCATACGATTTATGCGCGGCCGTACAACACGTTCGTCGCGACGTTCATCGGCCATTCGAACCTGTTCCGCGGGCGTCTCGTCGCACACGAGGGCGGCCTCGCGGCGGCATTTGCCGACGGCTATGTCTTGCCGATGCAGGGGCTTTCAGGCG
Source organism: uncultured Veillonellaceae bacterium (assembly GCA_900318215.1). Classification (GTDB taxonomy): domain Bacteria; phylum Bacillota; class Negativicutes; order Selenomonadales; family Selenomonadaceae; genus Selenomonas_C. The sequence continues at coordinate 10,482 of ONJV01000051.1, read as the reverse complement.
AGGCGGCCGAGGGCATGGACATCATCATCGCCGTGCGGCCCGAGGAGTTCTCCATCCGCAACGAAGGCGAAGGCATCCGCTGCGAGGTTTCAAGCAAGGTCTTCCTCGGCAAGTACATCCAGTATGGCCTGAAGTTCTCCGACGACATGCTCGTGCCGGGCCAGCCGTCCATCGAGTACAGCCAGGACGTCGGCCATGCCGAGCACATCCTCGAGGTCGGCGACGTCGTCACGCTGCATCCGAATCCGGCGAAGGTGAATCTCTTCACGGCGGATGGCAGCCACAGCCTCATGGAAGGTGTGGTGCGCGATGAATAGAAAGTTCCATTGGGATTTCTGGGCGGGCATCACGGTGCTCTCCATCGCAGTCTTCGCGCTGTTCCTGATTTATCCGTTGTTCTCGCTGTTCGTCAGCGCGTTCCAGGATGCGGAGACGGGCGCGTGGAGCATGGCGAACTTCGTTCATTTCTTCGAGCGCAAATACTACTACCAGTCGATGATCAACAGCTTCTACGTCACGACATGCGTGACGGTGCTGGCCGTCATCATCGGCACGGCGGTCGCGTATTTCATGACGCTTTACCGCGTGAAGTTCAAGAACGCCGTGGAAATCTGCATCGTTATTTCGCTCCTGTCGCCGCCGTTCATCGGCGCGTATTCGTGGATTCTGATTGGCGGGCGCAACGGCTACATCACGAAGTTCCTCGCCCAGTACGGCATCAGTTTTCCGTCGATTTATGGCTTTGCGGGCATCCTCCTGGTGCTCACATTGAAGCTTTATCCCTTCATCTATCTCTACGTTGCGGGCGCGATGAAGAACATCGACTCGGCACTTATCGAGGCGGCTGAAAGTCTTGGATGCAGCGGCATCCGCAAGGTCGTGACCATCATCGTGCCGCTGATTACGCCGACGATTCTCGCAGGCGCGCTCATGGTCTTCATGAATGCGATGGCGGATTTCGGAACGCCGATGCTGATTGGCGAAGGCTTCAATGTCATGCCGGTCATGATTTACTCCGAGTTCATCAACGAGGTCGGCGATCAGGCGAATTTTGCGGCGGCGATGGCGGCCATCATGGTGCTGATCACATCGAGCATCTTCATGGTGCAGAAATACATCGTCAACCGCAAGTCGTTCACGATGAGCTCGCTGCGGCCGATGCAGATGGGCGTGCTCCACGGCTGGAAAAATATCGTGCTCCATGTCTGCATCTACGCGCTCGTCGCGCTTTCGCTCATTCCACAGCTCGTCGTCATCTACACGTCGTTCCTCAAGACGAGCGGTTCCATCTTTGTCGACGGCTATTCGCTTGACAGCTACCGGACGATTTTCTCGAGCCTCGGCACGGCGATTTCGAACACGTACCTTTTCAGCACGACGGCAATCATCGCCATCATCTTCCTCGGCATGACGATTGCGTATCTGACGACGCGGCGGAAGAGCTGGCTGACAGAGGTCATCGACACGCTCTCGATGTTCCCGTACATCATCCCGGGCTCCGTCCTCGGCATCACGCTGCTCCTGGCATTCAACGACGAACCGCTGCTACTCTCAGGCACGGCGGCCATCATCATCATCTCGCTCGTCATCCGGCGCCTGCCGTATACGCTGCGTTCGAGTTCGGCGATTCTCTACCAGCTGAGCCCGAGCCTCGAAGAGGCATCCATCAGCCTCGGCGCATCGCCCGTGCGGACGTTCTTCAAGGTCACGGCCGTCATGATGCTGCCAGGTGTCATGAGCGGCGCGATTCTTTCGTGGATTACGGCCATCAACGAGCTCTCGAGCTCCGTCATCCTGTTCACGGGTGCGACGAAGACGATGTCCGTCGCCATCTACACCGAGGTCATCCGCGCGAGCTACGGCACGGCGGCCGCGCTCTCGACCATCCTGACGCTCACGACCATCACGGCCATGGTGATCTTCTTCAAGGTCTCCGGACGCCATGATGTCACACTCTAAAGGGTTCAAGGTTCACGTTTCATGTTTTTCGGGTGTTTTGAAAAGGAGGAACTTTCCATGAAGCTCAAGAAACTGGTGGCATCGCTCGTCGGAGCTGCCATGATTACGATGTCGTTCGCCGGCTGCGGCGGCGGGGGACAGCAGGCGGCCACGAGCGGCAGCGGCTCGGGCGGCGATGACAATACGCTCGTCGTCTATTGCCCGCATCCGCTCGCGTTCATCAACCCGCTCGTCGAAGAGTTCGAGAAGGAAAGCGGCATCAAGGTCGATGTCGTCGCGGCTGGCACGGGCGAGCTCCTGAAGCGCGTCGAGTCCGAGAAGGCGAACCCGCTCGGCGACATTTTCTGGGGCGGCTCGCTCTCGACGATGAAGCCGAAAGCCGACCTCTTCGAGCCGTACAAGTCGGCAAACGAGGAGCATGTGCAGGCGGCGTTCAAGAACGAGGAAGGCTCGATGACGCGCTTCACGGATATCCCGAGCGTCATCATGGTCAACACGGACCTCATCGGCGACATCAAGGTCGAGGGCTATGAAGACCTCTTGAATCCGGCGCTCAAAGGCAAAATCGCGATGGCCGATCCGTCGAAGTCCTCGTCGTCGTACGAGCACCTCATCAACATGCTCTATGCGATGGGCAACGGCAATCCTGACCAGGGCTGGGACTATGTCGAGAAGTTCTGCAAGAACCTTGACGGCAAGCTGCTCTCGGGTTCGTCGGCTGTCTATAAAGGTGTCGCTGATGGCGAGTACGTCGTCGGCTGCACGTTCGAGGAAGGCGGCGCGAAGTACGTCGCTGATGGCGCGCCCGTCAAGCTCGTCTATATGAAGGAAGGCGTCATCTCGAAACCGGATGGCATCTACATCATCAAGAACGCAAAGCACATGGAGAATGCGAAGAAGTTCATCGACTTCATCACGAGCAAGGAAGCGCAGACGCTCATCACGCAGCAGCTCCATCGCCGCAGCGTCCGCGATGACGTGCCAGCGCCGAAGGGACTGCTCGAGAAGTCCGAGATTCATATCATCACGGACGATGAGACGGTCGTGAACCAGAACAAGAAGGCATGGCTCGACAAGTTCAAGGACATCTTTACGAGCGTGCAGTAACATCTGAATCGCTGGAAGCATCAGCAGGCGGCCGGTCGCTGCCTGCTGATTTTTTGCGGCAGCTTTGTGTTTTGGCCTGATTTTGGTATACTGGAAAAGAGGGGAGGCAGGCGGATGGAGTTGAAAACGAAATCGTTCCAGCGTGGGGCGCAGAAGACGCTGATGCTCTATGCCTGCGGCCCAGCTCTCGTGTTCCTGCTGCTCGGCGCGGTTTTTGTCGCGGCGAGCTGGCAGCATTATGTCGTGCAGCGCAGCAGCGATGTGCGCATGGCAGCAGCCGGGCGCATGGAATCGTGGATTGCGGGATATGAGGCGGCGACGGACTTGCCGGAAGGCACGAACATCACGCGGCTGCGGCAGGATGCCTCCTCGCGCGCCGCGCTCTCGGCACAGCTCTATCATGCGGCGAATACCTCGCGGTCGGGAGCCCTGTTCTTTCTGCTTGACGACGAGCGGCAAATCGTGCTCGGAACATGGAAATACCTGCCTGCGCCGATTGGCGAGGCACCGGAGAACATGGGCCTGCTCGCGCGCCTGCAGCAGTCAGACGGAGCGCCCGTCACCGAGTGGGTCGAGGGCGTCAGCGCCTCGGAGCTCGATCTTGCCATCGGCCGGAGCCTGCCGGGCGGCATGGTCTTCTTCCTTCTGCCGGGAAAATTCCTCGTGCAGGAACTCTTTTCGCCGTACCTCGACATCATCGTGACGGACCGTTATGACAACGTCGTGCTCGCGACGGGCGGCCGCTACCTCGAGCGCGAGGAGACGGCGCCGCGCAAGCTGTCGCCGGCGCTCAAGAGCGCTGACCGAACGATTGCCGAGCATGGCGGGCAGCACTACTATGTGACGCATGCGACGCTTTCCACGGGCTGGCGCGTCACGACCGTGCTGCCTGTGACGGACCTTTTGACGCGGTATGCCATCAGCATCGGGAGCTTCGTGCTCGTGCTGCTGCTCTTCTTGCCGATTCTCTGGCAAAGTGCGCGGCGCGAAGGCGATGCGCGTGCCCGTGCCGTGCAGGAAGAGGCGGCGCGCGCGACGGCCGTCGCGGACATCCGCCGCCTCGAGAGCCAGTTCCAGCCGCACTTCCTCTTCAACACGCTCGAGAACATCAAATACATGATCAAGCTCGAGCCCGACAAGGCGGCGCAGATGGTCATGGCGCTCTCGCAGCTGCTGCGCTACAGTATCCACGGGCAGAAGCGCCTCGTCTCGTTCGCCGAAGACCTCTCGTATACGCATGGCTTCCTCGAAATCCAGAAAGCGCGCTTCGGCAGGCGTTTCATGTATGAAGAAGAGATTCCAGAAGAAGCGCTCGACTGCGTCGTGCCGCGCCTGATTCTGCAGCCCATCATCGAGAACGCCATCAAATATGGCGAGGCGGCGGATGGAACCATCCATGTGACCGTGCAGGCACGGCGGAAGCACAGCCTGTCCGAGGATGCGCTCGTGCTGACCGTGCGCGATAACGGGCGCGGTATGGAGCCTGTGGAAAGCGAGCGCCTGCGCGCCCTTCTCGTCCGCACGGAAGACCCCGCGAACCATACGGGCCTCTACAACGTGCATCGGCGGTTGCAGCTGCTGTTCGGCGCGGCGTATGGCGTATCATTCGAAAGCGCGCCGGGGCAAGGCATGACTGTTATCTTAACTCTGCCATGGCAGCACTCCCAAACTTCAGCCTCCCTCTAGAGGGAGGGGGACCGCGAAGCGGTGGTGGAAGTAGTAGAATGCAATAGCCAAACAATTTTATGTGACGTGTCTAAAGCATGAAGAAAAGGGAGGCATCATCATTGCTTCGCATCGTGATAGCCGAGGATGAAGAGATGATCCGGCGCGGCCTCGTCGAGACGATCGACTGGGCCGCGCTCGGAGCCGAGGTCGTCGGCGAGGCGGCCGATGGCGTCGAAGCGCTCGAAGTGCTGCGGACGGAGCACCCTGATGCCGTCTTTGCCGACATCCGCATGCCGCGTCTTTCGGGCCTCGACTTTGCCGAGAAGATACGCGCGGCGGGCGACGATACGCCCATCATCTTCCTGACGAGCTATGCGGATTTTTCCTATGCACAGCGTGCCGTGCGCCTCGGCGCTTTCGATTATCTATTGAAGCCCGTGGATGAAATAGAGCTCGCGCGCGTGCTCGGCGCTCTTTCTAAGCGGCAGGAGGCGGATGACGGGGATGATTCCCATCTGCCGACGCTCGTGGACTGGTCGATGGACGATGCCGATGGCAATCCCTATGTGGCCGACGTGCTCACAGCCGTTCAGACGCGCTACCGAGAACGCCTCAGCATCGAGGAGCTGGCAGACGCCGAGGGCGTTTCTGTCAGCTATCTGTCGCGCAAGCTCAAGGAGGCGACAGGCCATACGTTCGTCGGCCTGCTCGCGCGCACGCGCGTCCAGGCGAGCCTGCCGCTGCTGCGGGCGCGGCGGCTGCGCGTCTACGAGGTGGCCGAGGCGACAGGCTTCGGCGATTACAAGAATTTCAGCCAGGTCTTCAAGAAATACCTGCAGGTGTCGCCGCGTGCCTGGTGTGCGGCGGCAGGAGAGGAGAACTCATGAACCAGCCTTTTGCACATACCATTCTTCTGAGCGATCTCGATGGGACGCTGATTCCGCGCGGCGGGCGCGTTTCGGAGGGGAACCGCGCAGCCGTCGAGCGCTTTGTCGCGGGCGGCGGCCGCTTCGGCGTGGCGACAGGGCGGACGCCCGAGGCGGCGGGCGGCTATGTCAGCGGCCTGCCGATTGGCGCGCCGAGCGTCTTCTTCAATGGCGCGATGCTCTACGACTGGGCGGAAAAGCGCGTGCTTGCCGAGCGGCCGCTGCCGGGTGGCGATGCATGGCCGCGCTTTGCGGAGCGTTGCCTCGCAAAATTTCCCGAGGCCTGCATCGAGGTCTACACGGCGACGGATTGCAACATCGTGAGCAACCCGGAAAACGACGACCCGCGCCTGCCGCATGAGTATTACCGTTACCGCCATGTCGCACTCGAGGAAGTGTCGGACATCGCGCAGACGCCGTGGCTGAAGTTCTTCGTGCGCGATACGCCGGAGCATCTGCGCCAGCTCGAACGCGAGGCGGCAGAGGCAGGCATCCCGGAGCTCGCGCATGGCTTCTATTCCGAGGTCGAGTATTATGAGTTCGTCGCGCAGGGCACGTCGAAAGGCGCGATGCTCGAAGCCATCCGCACGCTGCCGGAGTATCAGGGCTGGCGCATCATCGCGCTCGGCGATGAGCGCAACGATGTCGAGATGCTGCGAAACGCTGACATCGGCATCTGCGCGGGCGGTGCGCGCGCAGAAGTCCGCGCGGCGGCGGACGTTGTCGGCTGCCCCGTCGAGGACGATCTCGTCGCCTGGGTGCTCGACCATGTCCTTGCAGATGAGGCCGTTGCGCGACATTGACGTTCTTTTCCTGAAATTGGAGACCCTTCTCTCGTTGACAATAACTGGGATGCATGATAGCATAAGATACGTTATTTCGTATTTTTTGAGAGGAGCGGTTTCATCGGATGGAGGCTTTCTGTATCGCTGTGGCCCTCGTCGGCCTGATGTATTTTGCGTACCGAGGGTGGTCAATCATACTGATTGCGCCACTTTTCGCGGGTATTGCAGCACTCGCGAGCGCGTTCGGCGTGCTGCCGACATATACGGAACTCTATATGACGCGCATGGCAGAATACGTCAAAACGTATTATCCAGTCTTCTTGTTCGGTGCGGTTTTCGCGCGGTTGATGGAAAAAGGCGGCCTCGCGGCGTCTGTCGCGGGCAAGATTGTCGAGGTGCTCGGTGAGAAGCGCGCCGTGCTCGCCGTGCTCTTGGGCTGCGGCGCATTGACGTATGGCGGCCTGTCCGTCTTCGTCGTCGCGTTTGTCATGTATCCGTTCGGCGCCTATGTGTTCCGGCGGGCGGACATCCCGAAGCGGCTGCTGCCGGCGGCGCTCTGGATGGGCATTTTCTCGTTCGCCGAGGTTTCGCTTCCGGGCACGCCTCAAATTCAGAACATTATCCCTTCATCGTATTTCCAGACATCCACATGGGCCGGACCGGGCATCGGCATTTTCGCTTCCATCCTGTTCCTGGCCATCGGCTGGGGCTGGGTGAGCTTTCGCGCGAAGCGCCTGCAGGCGGCGGGCGAGGGCTACGGCGCCCATACGGAAGGACGCAAGCGCCGCGAGCCGAAAATCAAGATTCCCTGGTACTGGGCGGCGTTCCCGCTGCTTTTGGTCATCGTCATCAATGTCGTGCTCTCAAATCCGTTCCATTGGGCCTGGGGCTATCATTGGAGCGAGGATGCACTCACGGTCTTTGCACCGCTGCACCTGACCCTTCTTGCGGAAAAGGTGGGCAAGGTCTCGGCCATCTGGTCGATCAGCGTCGCGCTCATCGTGAGCTCGATTGCGGCGGCATGGATCGGGCGCAAGCGCTTCATCGTCATGGACGGCTTCCTTGCGCCCATCAACTACGGCGCGCTCTCGTCGGCCGCGGCTGCACTCAATGTCGCGTCGGGCTATGCGTTCGGCTGCGTGCTGACGACGCTGCCGGGCTTCGCGCCGGTGACGGAGAGCCTCATGGGGCTCGCGCAGTCGTTCGGCCCGCTCGTCTCGGCCGTCGTGACGACGAACATCATGTGCGGCATCACGGGCTCGGCTTCGGGCGGCATGACGATTGCGCTCTCGGCGCTCGGCGACCAGTGGATGCAGATGGCACTCGCGCAGGGCATCCCATTGGAGGCGCTGCATCGCATCGTCGCCATCGCATCGGTCGGCATCGACCCGGTGCCGCACTGCGGCGCGCTCGTGACGCTCTTGGCAATCTGCGGCCTCACGCACAGCGATTCGTATGGCGACATCGCCATCTGCATGGCGATGAAGTTCTTCGTGCCGTATCTCTGCATCCTGTTCTTCTTGTTGACAGGCATCTGCTGACACTGTAAACTAGTAAAGCCGTTATCTTCAAAACTTCATATTTTGGGGAGGGGTCTGTTTGTCTCTGCAATTTCGTGGCAACCTCTATCTTCTCGGTGCAGCCTTTCTCTGGGGCACGACGTTCGTCGCCCAGATGACAGGTATGGACGAGTTGGGTCCCTACAGTTATTCGTTTGGACGTTATCTGATCGGCCTATTATCTGCACTGGTGATATGGGTGGTGTTCCGCGGCCAGCGCGCGCGGGCGAAAGCTGCGGGGACATACCAGCCGGGCTGGAAAGCCGGTCTCGGCGCTGGCTCCTTCATGCTCGTCGGCTCTCTCTTGCAGCAGGTCGGCATGACGGGCACGACGGCGGGCAAGGCGGCGTTCATCACGTCGCTCTACATCGTGATTGTGCCAATCGGCGCCGTGCTGCTCGGCAAGCACATCCGAAAGGAGAACTGGGCGGGCGCTGCCGTTGCAATTGTCGGTCTTTACTTGCTGTCGCTGAACGGGAGCTTCGAGCTTTCGTTTGGTGATTCTCTCGAGCTCGTGGGCTCGTTCTTCTGGGCGGGCCAGATTCTCTTCATCGACCGCTTTGCCTCGCGCGTCGATGGCGTCGAGCTTTCCGTCGCGCAGATTTTCGTCTGCATGACGGGCAGCCTCGTATTGATGGGGCTCTTCGAGGCGCCGACGATGGTGGCGTTCTCTGACAGTTGGTTCGCCATCGTCTACGGCGGCGTCATGTCGGCAGGCGTCGCGTTCACGCTTCAGATTTTCGGCCAGAAATACGCCGATCCGGGTCCTGCGGCCATCCTTATGAGCTTCGAAGCTGTCTTCGGCGCGCTCTCGGGCTGCCTGTTCCTCGGCGAAGTCCTTTCCGCCCGCGAAGTTGTCGGCTGCATCCTGATGCTCGCCGGTGCGCTCGTGACGCAGGCGGCGCAGTTTCATAAAAGTAACAGCTGAAAACCGTGGCGCTTTGTGATATGATAAAGAGGCACTTTACACTGTAACACTTTCATATCAGCGAAGAGAGGTCTTTTTCATGCATCGTCTCGTTTCCAAACTCATCGTCTACCGTAAGATCGGCGAAGACAGCATCCTGTTCCGGCTTGCGGGCATCTGCCGCGACTTTGCGTCGGGGACGCATGACGCCGAAGAGCTGTCGGGCCGCATCCTGACGGAGATCAACCGCATGCTCGACATCGCGACGGTCTATGGCTTCAATGGCAATCTCTGGCACAACTACATCGCGTTCCTGCTTGCGATGACGGAGACGCCGTTCACGCTCGTCTGCGAAAAGCATGGCGCGAGCGAGGGCAGCGTGCGGCGATTCGTCGAGAACGATCTCGAAATCTTCCGCAAGCTGCTCGCCTATGACTTCGGCCCGCTCGAGCAGGCGACAGGTCTCGACTGCTTCGACGTCATCGAACATTTTCAGGCCGTCGAGAAAAAGGAGCAGATCTACAACAAGAGCGTCAGCGAGAAGGTGCAGGAACTCAGCGCCCTCATCGAGGGTGCGAAGGATGGCGCGGAGATGTTCGGCATCGTGACGGATTTCTACAAGCGCTATGGCGTCGGCATGTTCGGCCTCAACAAGGCGTTCCGCATTTCGCCGAATCACGAGCAGACGGGCGAACTCCTCGAAGCTATCACGACGACGGGCGACATGAAGCTCTCGGACCTCGTCGGCTACGAGACGCAGAAAAAGCGCCTCGTCGAGAACACGGAGGCATTCGTCGAGGGACGCGTCGCGAACAACGTGCTGCTCTATGGCGATGCGGGCACGGGCAAGTCGACGAGTATCAAGGCCATCCTGAACCAGTTCTATGACCGCGGCCTGCGCATGATCGAGGTCTACAAGCACGAGTTCAAATATCTCCAGCGCATCATCGCGCAGATCAAGAACCGCAATTACAAATTTATCATCTACATGGACGACTTGTCGTTCGAGGAATTCGAAATCGAGTACAAGTACCTCAAGGCCGTCATCGAAGGCGGTCTCGAGGTCAAGCCGGACAACGTGCTGATCTACGCGACGAGCAATCGCCGCCATCTGATTCGCGAGACGTGGACAGACCGCCCCGATGCCGTCAAGGACGACATGCACGAGAACGATACGGTGCAGGAAAAGCTCTCGCTCTCGGCACGTTTCGGCCTGACCATCGGCTATTTCCGCCCGAGTCGGCAGGAGTACTACGACATGGTGCAGGTGCTGGCGCGCCGCCATCCGGAAATCACGCTGTCGGATGAAGAGCTCAAGGCCGGCGCCGTGCGCTGGGAAATGGCGCACTCGCAGGTCTCGGGCCGCGCGGCGCAGCAGTTCATCAATTCGTTGTTGAGCAATGTAGCAAAGGAATGATATACTGGGCAGAGACAAAGGAGGTCTTTGCTCATGTATCAAGCAGACGATCAGCGCTATGAAGCGATGACGTATGTGCCGAGCGGGCGGAGCGGGCTGAAGCTGCCGCGCATCGCGCTCGGCCTCTGGCACAACTTCGGCGACACGTCCGAGA
>ONJV01000043.1 GCA_900318215.1 uncultured Veillonellaceae bacterium | reverse complement strand
TGCAGTATGGCACGTATACGGCGGATGGCGCGCATGTACGCCGCCATTCCATCGCGCATGACGAAGGCGAAGACCGCAGCTACTACGGCAAGACGGCAGAGATCATCAACGCGACGGATCTCGACAGCGTGACGTATGGCAAGAAGTGCGCCGACGTCGCTGCACAGTCCGGCAAGAAGCTCCCCGTCATCACGATGGTGCATGCGCTGAAGCCGATGGTCTTCTCCGAAGTCGAACCGCTGTCCGATGCCATCCTCGTCGGCTACGGCGTCAGCGACAAGGCGTATTTCGACATCCTCATGGGCAACTTCGAGCCGCAGGGCCTCCTGCCGATGCAGCAGCCGAAAGACATGGACGCTGTCGAGGCGCAGCAGGAAGACGTGCCGCGCGACATGACGTGTTACACGGACAGCGAGGGCCATACGTATGACTTTGCCTATGGCTTGAACTGGAAGGGCGTCATCCAGGATGCGCGTACGGCGAAGTACGGCGTGCCGGCGCTCCATGTGAAATAACGATCAGCGATACGGGTATTGTGGGAAAGTAGGAAAGGAAGTCTTTTTATGAAACGGAAGATTCTGCGCCATATGCAGAAAATGTCGCGCGTCGCCCTGCTCGGCGTGCTGGCCGCAGCCATCAGTGTTGGCGGCAGTTTGCCGACGGCTTTTGCCGCGACGTCGTACGAGACCGTCACGGAAACATTTGACTGGGGACCTTCGGTTTCGAAGGTCGTCGTTGATGTCGACCGCGACGTCAAGGCTGGCGATGTCGATGCCTCGAAGTTCCGCGCACATGTGAAGCGCGTGCTCGCCGAGGGTGCGATGACGCCGCAGGCGGCCGTCGCGGCCAAGGCGAAAGACGCGGGGGCAGGCCATGTCGTGCTCGGTGCCGAGGCGAAGTCTGACAAAGACCTCGAAGGCGACCGCACAATCACGGCGGCCTATGTCTCGGATGCGCAGGGCAACAAGGTTGCAGACGGCCAGAGCGGCCACTATGTGACGCTTGAAATGAAGGTCGGCCCGCAGGAAACGCTCGGCGCGGCGCTGAACTTCGACCTGCGCTCGTTCCTCAACAACTGGGTCACGAGCGAGTACACGATCACGGATGAAGCGGCGAACGCGACGATCGACAACTGCAAGGGCGACATCCGTCCGCAGGCGGACAAGTTCACGTATGGCGTCGGCACGGGCGAAGAAGCGCGCCTGTCGTTCCCATATGCGAGCTATGAGCCGGAGTCTCTGAACGACGGCAGCAAACATCCGCTGATCATCTGGCTCCACGGCATGGGCGAGGGCGGCAATTCGCCGTCGTTGCCCATCATGGGCAACAAGGCCACACAGTTTGCAGACGCATCCATTCAAAAGCATTTCGGCGGCGCCTATGTGCTCGCGCCGCAGGCCCGCACGTACTGGATGCATGGCTACAAGACGTTCGCCGATGGCACGTCCATTTATTCGCAGGACCTCATGGCCTTCATCAAGAACTACGTCGCGGCGCATCCGGGCGTTGACGAAAACCGCATCTATGTTGGCGGCGACTCGAATGGCGGCTACATGACGATGCTCTTGGTGCGCGACAACCCGGGCTACTTCGCAGCCGCATTCCCGACGTGCGAGGGCCTGGCCGACAAGCTCATTTCCGACAAAGACCTCAAGAATATCGCCAAGACGCCGATCTGGTTTACGGCAGCGAAGACGGACACCGTCCTGCCGCCGAAAGACTATGTCGTTCCGACGTTCGCGCGCCTGCAGAAGATTGGTGCCGATGCGCACTTCAGCTTTTTTGACAAAGTTGTCGACGAGACGGGCCTCTACAAGAAAGCCGATGGCACGCCGTACGAGTACGCAGGCCACTGGTCCTGGATCTACGTCTACAACGACCGCTGCGAAGATACCATCAATGGCAAGGCCGTCAAGCTCTTTGACTGGATGGCGGCACAGCATCGCTGAGCCGTGGGAGGTCTGAAATGAAGAAATCTCTCAAGAAACTCACGGCAGCCGTCGTGGCTGGCACGATGGCGACAGGCTTTGCCACGATGGGCATGGTCGAGGCTGCACAGCTCGCGCCGCGCACGATCGTCACGACGGATGGCGAAGTCGATGACATGAACTCGTTCCTGCGCTTCCTGCTTTACACGAACGAGCTCGATGTCGAGGGCATCGTCTACAGTGCCTCGATGTGGCATTACAAGGGCGATGGCAAAGGCACGACGTTCCAGACGCAGATGGGCTGGACGAAGCCGATCTACAGCACGCCGCGCACGGATCTTCGTTGGTGCGGCACGGACTGGATTCACGACTACATTGAGAAATATCGCGCCGTCTATCCGAAGCTCCATGCGAACGACAGCCGCTATCCGACGGCGGATAAGCTCCAGAGCCTTGTCAAGGTCGGCAACATCGACTTCGAGGGCGAGATGGCGTATGACACGGACGGCAGCAACCTCATCAAAGAAAAGCTGCTCGACAATAATGACGCGCCGATCTACCTCGAGACCTGGGGCGGCTGCAATACGATTGCCCGCGCGCTGAAGTCCATCGAAGAACAGTACAAGGGCACGGCGCAGTGGGACAGCATCTACCAAAAAGTCAGCAAGAAGGCTGTGCTCTACAACATCATGGACCAGGATGACACGTACAAGACGTACATCTCGCGTTCGTGGCCGGACATCAAAGTCTGGTACAACAGCATCCAGTTCGCGAGCCTCGCCTACATCTGGAAGGATGTCGTGCCGAAAGAGCAGCAACCGTATTTCCGCGGCCCGTGGATGCAGAAAAACATCCTGACGGGTTACGGCAAAGCCTACATGACGTATGGCGACGGCCATCACCTCACGGGCGACCCCGAGGACACGTTCGGCCAGCCGAGCGTTGCGAAGGAGAAAGGCTACGGCATGTATGACCTCATCTCCGAGGGCGACTCGCCGTCGTTCCTCTATCTCGTCGACAATGGCCTGCGCTCGTACGAGAGCCCGGCCTATGGCGGCTGGGGCGGACGCTTCTCGCCGTGCATGAGCACGAAGAATGTCTGGGAAGACAACGAAGGCTCGTGGGACGTGAACCCCGCAACGGGTGAGCGCGAGAAATTCTATGCGCAGACTCGCTGGGGACAGGCCATCCAGAATGACTTCGCGGCCCGCGTCCAGTGGACGCAGAAGGACCCGAAAGACGCGAACCATGCGCCGGAGGTCAGCGTGGCAGGCGGTCTCGACCGCACGGCAGCGCCGGGCGAGACCGTCACGATCACCGCGACGGCGAAAGACCCGGATGGCGACAAGCTCACGTCTTCGTGGATGCAGTATCAGGAAGCTGGCACGTATGCAGGCAAAGTGAAGCTCGCAAAGACGAACGGCCTCACGACCTCCTTCACGATGCCGAAAGACATTAAGAAAGGCGAAACCATCCACCTCATCCTCACCGTCACGGACAGCGGCACGCCAGCGCTCACGCACTACGCCCGCGTCATCGTTACGGCGAAGTAACGTTTCCCACACGCAGGTCCCCACCTGGAAATAGAGCGAAGCCCCGGCAGGAGAATGTTCTCTCCCGTTGGGGCTTCGTGCTGTTTTTTATGGTTGCATTCTATCATCTATCATGATAGAATGCAGATAGATGATAGGAGGGAGTGAGATGGTAGAAGGAACGCGCATCGAGTTCAAACGCGAATATGCAGAGACCATCCGCAAGACGGTCATTGCTTTTGCCAATACAGAAGGCGGGAAGATTTATATCGGCATCGATGATGACGGATGCATCATCGGCGTTGATGATCCTGATGATGTTCAGAAAAAAGTGGTTTCTTCTTGTCGCGACGGGATTGCTCCCGATGTGATGCAGTTCCTGTCTTGTGATCGGAAGACGATGGACGGGAAGGATGTCATTGTCGTCGATGTGCAACGCGGCACATCGTGTCCATATTATTTGCAACACAAGGGCATCCGTCCAGAAGGTGTTTATGTCCGGCGCGGCAGTGCGAGCATCCCGGCGAGCCAAGCGGAAATCCTGCACATGATCCGCGTGACAGGCGATGCGCATTATGAGGATGAGCGTTCGCTCGTGCAGGAGCTATCCTTTCCTGTGCTAGCTCGTGTCTTTGCCGAGCACGGGCTGGAACTTGGCGCGGTGCAACTGCGGACGCTCGGCCTCCGGGCGGCGGATGGGGAATATACGAATCTTGCTCGCCTGCTCTCAAATGCCTGTGTGCATACCATCAAGGTCGCGGTCTTCCAAGGGACGACGAAGACGGTGTTCAAGCGGCGCAAGGAATTTTCGGGTTCGCTCTTGCAGCAGGCCGCCGAGGTCGCGGAGTATCTCGATCTCCTGAACGGCACGCGATCGGAAATCCATGGATTGCGGCGTACGGACGTGCGGGAATATCCGCCAGAGGCTTTGCGCGAAGCGCTCATCAATGCCATCGTGCATCGCGAGTATGCACTGTCTGGAAGCACGCTCATCAGCCTGTTCGATCATGCAATCGAGATACTTTCCCTCGGGGGCTTGCCCGAGGGATTGACGTATGATGACATGATGGCGGGTGCTTCCATTCAGCGCAATCCGCATCTGGCAAATCTCTTTTACAGGCTGGAATACATTGAAGCTTATGGCACCGGCATCCGCAAGATTCGCGAATGCTATCGGGGAACGGGGGCAGAGCCGGAATTCCTTGTCACGGACAATGCATTCAAAGTGACGCTTCCCAATCTGGCCTTCTTGAGGGAAAAGGAAGCGCGGCGGGAGGCGCATCCTGCGGCGGATTTTGGACGAAATGGAGAAACGTTGTTTTCTGGCACCCGTCCGGGCGAGAGGGAAATCCTCGCAGCGCTCGACGCAGGATGCACGACGCGTCGCGCCTTGCAGGAAGCGACAGGTTTTTCTCTCACAAAAACGCGCAATATTCTCAACCATCTCGTGGAGACACATCGCATCCGTCGCGAAGGGCGTGGGCGCAATGTACGTTATTATGGACGCTGAGACGGATGACCAAAAGTTGAGGAAGCTGGCACCGTGTAAGCATATTTCTCGGGATGTTGCAGGAAGTCCATATTGAGTGCGCAGCGCCAGGCTGCATACTCTTTTTCGAGCGCGAACGCGAGGTCGAGGGCGGCATCTTCATTCAGCGCGTAGCTGACAGATGCGAGCGGGGAGCCGCCAGCGGGCTTCACGACGCCGGGGACGAGAGCGCCTTCTTTGTTCCGTGCCTGCTTCTGTTCGCCTTTCGAGATTTCGATTTTCAGGAGGATGCGGTTCTTTTCTGCATACAGCGTGAGGATGCGGGATACGATATCGACGCCATACCGGCGCTGGTGATCCTTGCCGCCCTTGTAGATTTTGCAGAGGTCGAGCCTTTCCGCGTGGGAGCGCAGGTGACTGACGCCCATCCGGAGCTTTCGGATCAGATGGATGCCGTCGCTATCGGGATCGAGAAACATTTTTGCGTAACGGCTCTTCTTCTCCTGACCGTCATTTTTGCGCGGCGGGTTCGTGATAGAGACGAAGAGCTTTGGCGCGCGCATGAAATAGAAATCCTGTGCGACATGCAGCCCATAAATGCCGCCATCGCGCGCACGGAGGACGGCTTTGAAAATCGTGAGTTCTGGCATGAAGAGCCTCCTTTGAATGTCTATCTTGCTTTCATTTGCTTCTAAATTATACCAGAAGTGCGTTGATTCTGACAGGGATGAAACGAAATGATGACAAAGACACGCAGAGCCCCAGCGAGAGATAGGATTCTCCTGTTGGGGGCTCTGCGTGTCTTTTGGAATAGGGGAATGATGTTTTTCAGAATGCAAGCACTTCGCCATCGGCAGGCATCTGATAGTTTTCGATGCCCCGACGTGCGAGGAGGCCGCGCATCTCGTGGCGCGTGATGGAGGCGTGCGCGACGTTGTCCATGTGCGTGAGGATGATCTTGCTTTCCGGCATCGTGCGAGCAACGGCTTCGACATCTTCGTCGCCCATGATGAGGCGGCCGTTTTCGATGATTTCAGCGGCACACGTGTTCAGCACGATGATGGGCGGTTTATAGGTCGCGAGCGTCTGACGAACACCTTCATACCAGACCGTGTCACCGGCGACATAGAGCGTTTGTTCGTCCGCTGCTTCGAATACGAGGCCGCAAGCATCGCCGCAAGGCTGGATGACGCCGTGACGGGCAGGCGCTTTCGTGATCTTGACTCCGTGGAAGGCCGAACCATCGGCAGAGAGCACGCGGACGTCGGAAAAGCCGGAACGCTGGAAAACGGCAGCATCGGCTTCGTTTTGCACATAGATTGGTTTCGCGTAGTCGAGCAGCGCACCGACCGTGCCATCAGCTGCCATGTCGATGTGGTCGGGATGGATGTGCGTGATGAGATAGGCATCGACATCTGCGAGCACGTCGCTTATGGCCATGGGGAGGTCAAAGATTGGCATGGGAATCTGTTCTTTCACGGGATCCAGGAGCGTGAAGGGATGGCCGGGGATATCGGCGAAGCAGCCCATCGTGCCTTTTGCTGCGAGCCACGGGTCGATGAGGAAGGTCTTGCCACTGATCGTGATGCGGAGCGTTGCGTTGCGGATCTGCTGGATGTTCATATGATTGTGCCCTTTCTATGTGTGGAATGATTGATTTCTTGCGTTTATTCTAGCCAAAATTACGCGCATGGACAAGAAATGAAACCGCTCGTCAGCGCAACGAAACTGTTGCACTGACGAGCGGTTCTTCGTAGAGGGAAAAGCAGATCAGCTGCTTGCCGTGTCGTCTGGGTGTGCGGCAAGATACGTGAGCAGGAACTGCTGGAACACGCGGGCGCTTTGCGTCGGGAGCTGGCCGCGGCGTGCAAGCAGGCAGATGTCAACACCGTCGTCTGCACCGACGGTGATCGGGCGCAGCACCGTCGAGGGATGCGCGACGAGGGAGGCGGTATAGCCGTGCTCGAGGATAATGGCCTTGTTCTGTGCGGCAAGGGACGTGAGCAGCGTTTCATCAGAAGATTCGAGCAGGATGTTGCAAGCGAGGCCTTGTGCGAGAAGGTAGCGATCGATTTTTTCACGGAAACATTGGTAGGCGCGTCCTTTGCCCGCGACCGTCTCACCCGCAAGGTCGCGGATGGTGAGGGAGTCTTTTTGCGCAAGCGGATGCGTCTGATGGAGGCGCACGCAGAATGGCGTGCGGAAGAGCGTCTGCGCGGAAAAGAGCGCCGTGTCAAACGGCGGTGTCGTGATGGCGAAATCGCCTTTGCCATGCGCGAGTGCTTCGGCCGCACCCTGATCCGTCGATTCGATGAAGCTCGGCGTGATGCCGGGGTGTGCCTCGGCAAAGGCGAGAAAAAAGTCCGCGCCAAGCCATGCGGCGATGTGGTCGAGCGCGTAGACTGTCACGACGGAGCGCCGTTGTGCCGCAAGCGTCTGCGTTCCGGCAATGTAGTCGTATTCGGAGAGGAGCTGGCGGACGTGCGGCAGGATGGAGCGCGCAAAATCCGTTGGCGCGATGCCGCTGGCTGTGCGCGAAAAGAGCGGTTGCGCAAGCTCTTCTTCGAGTTGCCGGAGCGCGCGGCTCACGCCTTGGCGCGTAATGTAGAGCTTGTCCGCGGCAGCCTGGATGCTGCCTTCGCTGTAGACGGTGAGAAAATAGGCGAGCTGCTTCTGGTTCATACGAATTTCGTTCCTTTTGTTTCTCTTCTGATTTTCTGTTGCGATTCATTGGCAGTTTCAGAATAACGGTATGGCGGCGGCCTGTCAATTCTTTTGGCGCAACAAATGCATTGCGCTTGTTACCTGGATTGTTTCTTGTGAAGAGAAACGTGTCCCTGTATACTGTAACCAACATCATTCATGAAGGATGGTTACGCGAGAGGCGGCCAAACCTTCCCGATGTTTTTTGCCGGACGATCCCCCGTCTGGCGAAGAATGGCGGGCAGGTTTGGCCATTTTTCGCGTGACGGGGAAAATGAGAGGGGATTGACGAAAGGGGAAGCGAGGATATGAAGAAGAAATGGAAATGTTTGACGGCGGCGTTGCCTCTGTTTGCGGGATTTTGCGCGAGCCCGGCGGCGCTGGCGGCGGAAAGCCCGTTTGCGGATGCACCGGCGTGGAGTTATGACGCAGCACAGCAGCTTATCGACGATGGTGTCGTCACGGGGTAGGCGGCTCGGACATACGACAAAATGCAGGTCATGACGCGTGGATAGATGGCGCAGCTCGTCGGCCGTGCCATCTATCGGCAGGCACACGGAGAAACGAAAGACGCAGAGCTTGTGGAAAAGCTGCAGACGGAGTTTGCGCCGGAGCTCGCGGTGTATATGGCTGCGCCAGAAATGAAAAAGGAAGAAGCAAAGCCAGAACAGCCAGCAAAGGAGCCGCCCGTGACGTTCCAGGCATACGCACGCGAGCGCATCGTGTCGACGGATTATCCGGCGCCGGGCAACAAGCACCAGCAGAATTGGTTCCGCTATTTCCTCATCATGAACGGCAAGCTCGATGACAATTTTTCCGTCCATATGCGCTACGGGCAGGATGATATTACGGAACGCGGGCGCAAGGAGCTCGATGGCGGCTACAGCGGCTCAAACCTTCACTGGCTGTTCCTCGATGGCAAGATCGGTCACGAGACGAATATGAAGCTCGGCCGCCAGCCGCTCCTGCTCGGCTATGGCTTCACGGCGGACATCGGCAAGTGGTGGGATGGCGTGAGCTTCACGTGGCAGCACAAGAAGACACAGCTCAAGACCGGCTATTTCCAGCGTGGCGACGGAAGGGCGCGTGACTTTTTCATCGTTGATGCGAAACAGAAAGTCTCGCCGAAGTTCGAACTCGTCTCGTCCTACATCAAAGACTTCGGCGTCGATGCGGACGGCGGAGCACGCAGCGGCCTCAGCAACCAGTATCCGACGTCCGTGATGAGCACGGCGACGATCGGGGGCAAATGGACATTTGACAAGAATGTTGCGTTGCGCGGCGAGTTCGGCCGGAACTTCAGCTTGTTTGACAACGTGAAGAGTCATCGCCATTACGATGCCTCGAACGGTTATTTTCTCGAGCTTGATTACAAGGGCGCGGCGGCACAGCACGTCGGTTCGTGGGGCACGTGGCTCCAGTATCGTGACGGTGGTGCAGGCTTCGATCCGTTGAATAATATGACGACGCTCGACAAGACGCTTGCGATGCCGAGCGCATTGAATGGCACGCATGGCTGGGAATATGGTTTTTCCTATGTCCCAATCCACAATGTCGTCTCGACGCTGAAATATTGGAATTTGCGTTCGGACGGCATCACGCGCAACAGACCTTGCGCAGCAGCTTTCCATCGACCAGATTGCCGGCCTCATGCTGTACAGCATGCATCAGAAAGATTTGAAGCCGACGCTTTCACCAGAGCAGGAGCGCATGTTGCGCGATGACAATGTGCGCACGCTCCTGAACGCGGACACGGCAGCATCTCCTGAGACGACAGCGGCGTGGAACAACGCGATGCAGGCGTATGCCGAGTCGCTGCCATTCGCCATCCCGTGCAACACGAGCTCTGATCC
This sequence comes from uncultured Veillonellaceae bacterium, assembly GCA_900318215.1. Lineage (GTDB taxonomy): Bacteria > Bacillota > Negativicutes > Selenomonadales > Selenomonadaceae > Selenomonas_C. The sequence goes on along the minus strand of ONJV01000043.1, from coordinate 4,232 downwards.
GCGCAATGATGCGCGCCCGAATGGCGTGTACCTGCAAAATCTCACGGGCAAAGTCTCGCGCTGGCCGAGCAATCTCGGCATTGCTGCGACGTTCGATCCCCAAATTGCGAAACAGTTCGGCCACGTCGAGGCGATGGAGTCGCGGGCGCCCACAAAGCCAAAGCGCAGGCAGAGAAACCGACGGTCTACATCCCGATGGGCAACCAGCGCGAAGGCTACGGTCACGACGGCGACCGATTCGTTCCCATCTCGCTCCAGTATCAGCCGTACACGGCAGATGGTCCGCATGTGCGTCGCCACTCCATCGCGAACTATCCGGCGGAAGACCACAACTATTTCGGCCAGACATCGCAGATGTTCAACGGCACGGATTATGATGGCGTTGCCTACAGCCGTCAGGCCGTTGATGCTTCCGGAAAGAACATCCCCGTCGTGACGATCGTCAGCGAGGAAAAGCCGACGATTTTCAGCGAGATTGAACCGCTTTCGGATGCGATCCTCGTCGGCTTTGGCGTCAGCGATGAAGCGTATGCCGACATCCTCATGGGCAACGCCGAGCCGCAGGGGCTTCTGCCGATGCAGCAGCCGAAGGACATGGACACGGTTGAGGCGCAGCTCGAAGACGTGCCGCGCGATATGGAGTGCTACACGGACAGCGAAGGCCATACCTACGACTTCGCCTATGGCTTGAACTGGAAAGGCGTCATCCATGATGCGCGCATAGCCCGCTATGATGTGCCGGTGCTGCATAAAAAGTAATTTTTGATAAATTGCTGAATGATACTTGACAAAACAATAGCAACTCTACTATAATAGAAATCACAAAGCGGGATGGTTACGTTGAGTCGGCCAAACCTTCAGCAGGAGCTTTCGAATCTTCGGAGCTCGTGCAGACGGTTTTTATCCACGCTTATTTTTTGCCGTGAAAGCGGCTCGGATGGTGACAACACGTATTTGCGTGGTTGGCCAAACCTCCAAGATTCATTCTCAATTTTTTGGAGGGACAGTTTTATGAGAAAGTATGAACAGCTCGCGGCGGACATTGTGAAGCTCGTCGGCGGCAAGGAGAACGTCATTTCGCTCGCGCACTGCATCACGCGGCTGCGCTTCAAGCTGAAGGACGAAGGCAAGGCGCAGACGGATGCGCTCAAGGCGCATGATGGCGTCGTGACGGTCATCCAGAGCGGCGGCCAGTACCAGGTCGTCATCGGCAACGCGGTCGGCGATGTCTATGACGAGATCCTCGCATCGCAGGGCATCAATGGTGCCGGCGCGGCGGCAGAGGATGATGAGGCGAAGAAGGACATGAGCCTGCTCGACCGCTTCATCGACCTGATTTCGAGCGTGTTCCAGCCCGTGCTTGGCGTCCTCGCTGCAGCCGGTATGATCAAGGGCTTCACGGTGCTCCTGACGGCGACGGACATCGTCGCTCCGAAGGGCGGCACGGCGCAGATGCTCGGCATCATCGGTGATGCGTTCTTTTATTTCCTGCCGATCATGCTCGCGTACACGTCGGCAAAGAAGTTCAAGATGAACATCTTCTCCGCCATGACGGTCGGCGCGGCGCTCGTCTATCCGAGCCTCGCGAAGATCATGGGCGGCGAGCCGATGTACACGCTGTTCGCGGGCACGATCTTCGAGTCACCGGTGCACACGGAGTTCCTCGGCATCCCGGTGTTGCTGATGAACTACGCATCGAGCGTCATCCCGGCCATCGTCGCCATTTACTTCGGCGCGAAGGTCGAACGCTTCTTTGCACGTGTCATCCCGACGATGGTCAAAGGCTTCTTCGTTCCGTTCTGCACGCTGCTCGTCGTCATCCCGCTGACGCTCATGGTCGTCGGCCCAGTCGCGATGTGGGCAGGCAAGCTCGTCGGCGCGGCGGCCATGGCAATCTACAGCCTGAGCCCGGTGCTCTCCGGCCTCTTCATCGGCGCGTTCTGGCAGGTCTTCGTCATGTTCGGCCTGCATTGGGGCCTCGTGCCGGTCATGCTGAACAACGTGGCCGTCTATGGCAATGACCCGCTCGTCGTCACGTACTTTGGTGCTTCGTTCGCGCAGATCGGTGTTGTCCTTGCGATCCTCCTCCGTACGAAGGATCAGAACCTCCGCTCCCTTTCGATTCCTGCGTTCATTTCCGGTATCTTCGGCGTCACGGAGCCTGCTATCTATGGTGTCACGCTCCCACGCAAGAAATATTTCGCACTTTCCTGCGTCGGCGCAGCCGTCGGCGGCGCGCTCATCGCGTTCTTCGATGTCCGTCTCTACATCTTCGGCGGCCTCGGCATCTTCGGTTATCCGTGCTTCATCGACCCGGCGACGAACAACATGGCTGGCATGTACAACGGCATGATCGCTTCGGCTGTTGCCTTCGCCGTCGGCTTCCTGCTCGTGTTCCCGATTTATCGCGACCAGAAAGTCGAGGCAGGTGACACGGAGCTTTCCGTGACGACGGAAAATGGCGAGACGAAATCCGTCGAGCGTGAGATCCTCGTTGCTCCGGTCTCCGGCAAGGTCGTCCCTCTGGCAAATGTCCCGGATGAAGCATTCTCTGCCGGCGTGCTCGGCGAAGGCATCGCCATCGAGCCGTCGGAAGGCCGCGTCGTCGCTCCTGCGGACGCGACGGTCACGACGCTGTTCCCGACGGGCCACGCGATCGGCCTCATCACGGACAAGGGCGCAGAGCTTCTCATCCACATCGGCATGGATACGGTCAAGCTCGAAGGCAAGTATTTCAAGGCGCATGTCAAGCAGGGCGACAAGGTCAAGAAAGGCCAGCTGCTCATCGAGTTCGATGTCGAGAAGATCAAGGAAGCCGGCTACCCGGTCGTGACGCCCGTGCTCGTGACGAATACGGCGAGCTACCTCGACGTTGTCCCGACGGAGGCAGGCTCCATCCAGGAGAAAGAAAACCTCATCACGGTTGTTGCATAACGATTTGCGGAAAGGAGCAGCCATTTCATGAAATTCCCTGAAAACTTCCTCTGGGGCGGCGCGGTCGCTGCGAACCAGTGCGAAGGCGCTTATAACGAAGACGGCAAAGGTCTCGACATCCAGGACATCCTGCCGCACGGCATGAAGACGCCGCCGACCGAAGAGCCGACGCCCGACAATCTCAAGCTCACGGCCATTGATTTCTACCATCGCTACAAGGATGACATCAAGCTGTTCGCCGAAATGGGCTTCAAGGTCTTCCGCACGAGCATCGCGTGGAGCCGCATTTACCCGAATGGCGATGACGCCGAGCCGAACGAGCAGGGCTTGAAATTCTACGACGACCTCTTCGACGAGTGCCATAAATATGGCATCGAACCGCTTGTGACGATTTCGCATTATGAGACGCCGCTGCACCTCGCGAAAAAGTACAACGGCTGGGCGAACCACGACCTCATCGGCTTCTACGAGAAATATGTCCGCACGATTTTCGCGCGCTATGGCAAGAAAGTCAAGTATTGGCTGACGTTCAATGAAATCAACAGCGTGCTGCATCAGCCGCTCGTCTCGGGCGGCATCATGACGCCGCTCTTCGAGCTCAGCAAGTCCGACCTCTATCAGGCCTGCCATCATGAGTTCGTGGCCTCGGCGCTCGCGACGAAGATTGCGCACGAGATGATGCCGGACGCCAAAGTCGGCTGCATGATTCTCGCGATTCCGTTCTATCCGCTTTCACCGAATCCTGACGACGTCATCCAGACGATGGAGACGGATCATGCAAATGACTTCTTCGGCGACATGCATGTGCGCGGCGAGTATCCGGGCTACATGAAGCGCTATTTCCGCGAGCACGGCATCGAGATCAAGACGACGCCCGAGGAGCTCAAGCTCCTGAAGGAGAACACCGTCGATTTCGTCTCGTTCAGCTACTACATGAGCTCGTGCATCTCGGCCGACCCGTCGAAGCAGGCGGGCGAGGGCAACATCGTGCCGGGTGTGCCGAATCCGTATCTCAAGGCATCGCCCTGGGGCTGGCAGATTGACCCGAAGGGCATCCGCTTCGTGCTGAACCGCTATTATGACCGCTGGCAGAAACCGCTGTTCATCGTCGAAAACGGTCTCGGCACGAACGACGAGCTCGTCGACGACGGCAAGGGCGGCAAGACGGTCAATGACGACTATCGCATCGAGTACCTCAACGACCACCTCGTGCAGGTCGGAGAGGCCATCGCCGACGGCGTGCCCGTCATGGGCTACACGACATGGGGCTGCATCGACCTCGTCAGCGCCTCGACGGC